>DASXOU010000227.1:0-10261 GCA_036494045.1 Polyangia bacterium
CTCGTCCGCCGCCGCGCCGTCGACGCGCGGCATGAGCCGCTCGAGCGTGCGCCGCGTTCCGGCGACGGCGAGCGGCGCGCCCTTGGCCATCTCCTCGGCGATCGCCAGCGCCGTCGGCAACAGCTCGCTCTGCGTCACGACGCGATCGACGAGCCCCCACGCCGATGCGCGCGCCGCCGGCACCGGCTGCGCCGCGAGGAACAGCTCGCGCGTGCGCGACATCCCGCACAGCGCCACGAAGCGGGCGAGGCCCGTCGGCGAATAGACGAGCCCGAGCCGCACCGGCGGCATCATCAGCGTCACCGCGTCGTGCGCCACGCGCAGATCGCAGGTCGCCGCCAGCTCGCAGCCGCCGCCGATCGCGGCGCCGTTGAGCGCGGCGATCACCGGCAGCGGCCCGTCGCTGATGGCGGCCAGCGCCGGCCCGAGCGGATGGGTCGCCGGCGCCGCGCCCGACGGCAGCGCACCGAGGTCGTAGCCCGACGAGAAGACGTCGCCGGCGCCGGTGAGCACGACCGCGCGCGCGCCTTCGCCGGGCAGCCGCGCCAGCGCCGCGCACAAGGCGTCGAGCATCGCCGGATCGAGCGCGTTCTTCTTGCGCTCGTTCGTCAGCGTCACGATCGCGATCACGTTGCGCCGCTCGACTTCGATGCTGCCGCTCACGCGTCGCTCACTTCTTCAGCTCGATCGACAAACGCTCCTCCTCGCCCGCGCGCATCGTCACCGTGCGCTTGACCGGCGGCAGCTCGGGATTCACGAACGTCAACGTGTGCGCGCCCTCGCCGAGCGGCACGTTCGCCATCGGCGTCGTGCCGAGGAGGCGCGCGCCCTCGAACACCTTGGACCACGGCACCGTGCGCACTGTCAGGAAACCCTGTGGCGTCTTCGGCTGCACCACGCGCACCACGCGGCGGGCGCCCGGCCGCAGCTCCACGTCGAGCGTGCGATGCTCGCCGTCGCCGAGCTGCACCGCCAGCTCGCGCTGCGTATAGCCGCGCTTCTCCACGATCACCTTGTGCATCCCCGACGCGAACTGCTCGGCGTGGATCGGGGTCACTGCGCGCAGCGCCTCGCCATCGACGATGACGTGCGCGCCCGGCGGCCGCGACAAGATGTCGAGCGTCGGCGCCGGCGCGCTCTGCGCCACCACCACCGGCGGGTTGATCATCATGTGTGGCGCGAACTCCGACGGCGACGGCGACGGCTTCTCCTCGACGATCGGCGGCGGCGGCGCCGGCACCTCGACGAACACCGGATCCTTCGCCGCCGCCCACGGCCGCAACGCCAGAAGCGTCACGCCCGCCACCGTCAGCCCGGCGACGAGCGCGGCCACGTAGGCGCGCAGCGGCGATTGCGCCAGCGGCGGCACCACCGCCGTGTGCCCGCTCTTGACGCTGCGCGCCTCCGGCAGCAGCCGCTCGTTGGTCGGCGGCTCGTCGGCGAGGTGCATGTCCGACGGCATCGCCGGCATGCGCGCCTCACCGTCGGGCGTGGTGGGAATCTTCTCGCTGTCGACCATCGGCAGCGGCTCCATCGGCAGCCGCTCCATCGACATCGGCTCGAGCGGCACCCGCATCGGCGTCGGCGTCGGCGGCCGCGCCGACACCTGAACCTCGGTGCGCTGCTTCTGCGCCTGCCGCTGCGTCCCCGCGGGCTGCGCGCTCGTCGACGGCGCCGACTCCTCCAGCGTCGGCGGCAGCTCGCGCCCGATGTACTCGGCGAGCTCGCGCGAGGTCGCCAGCGCCGTCGCGCCCTTCAAGTACTTCTCGAGATCCGTCTGCATCGCCGACGCCGACGCATAGCGATTGTCGCGCGAGGTCTGCAGCGCGCGCCGCATGATGTTGACGAGCTCGTCGGGCACGTCGCGCCGATGCTTCTCGGGATGGATCGGCTTGCCGTCGCGAATCTCGCGCATCGACGCCACCACGTCGTCGCGCCGGAACAGCGGCACGCCGGTGAGCATCTCGTAGAGGCAAATCCCCGCCGAGAACACGTCCGAGCGCCCGTCGAGCGGCTTGCCCTCGACCTGCTCGGGCGACATATACGCGTACTTGCCCTTGACCACGCCCGGCCGCGTGCGCCCGGCCGCGAACTGCGCCTTGGCGATGCCGAAGTCGACCAGCTTGACGATGCCGTCGTAGCTGACGAGCACGTTCTGCGGCGTGACGTCGCGATGCACGACGTCGAGCTTGCGCCCGATCGGATCGACCGCGTTGTGCGCGAACTGCAGCCCGGCGCAGACGTCGGCGAGGATGCGCGCCGCCAGCTCGAACGGCACCGGCCGCTCCTTGGCGCGCCGGATCAGCCGCCCGATGTCGACGCCGTCGACGTACTCCATGGCGATGAAGTAGTAGTCGTCGACCTTGCCGAAGTCGTAGATGTGCACGATGTTCGGGTGCGTGAGCTGCGCGGCCAGGCGCGCCTCGTCGAGGAACATGGCGCGGAACTCTTCGGACTCCGACAAGTGCGGCAGGATGCGCTTGATGGCCACGCGCCGCTCGAAGCCCTCGACGCCGATGAGCCGCGCCAGGAACACTTCGGCCATGCCGCCGCGCGCCAGACGCCGCTGCAGCCGGTAATTACCGAAGGGTACGCCGTCGGACATCCGCGGAAAATTCTACCACGCCGTCGACGAGGCGGCGGGACTCGAGTCCCCATCGGCTGCACACGCGCGTCCGCAGCGCCCGGTTTACGGCGTACGCCCCGTCACCCAAAGGCGCCGAAATTCGGTGTCCCCGATTTCGATTTCCGCGGCACAAACGGTGCACAGCGAGCAGGGATTCGCGAGGGAGGGCCGATGCGCCGAGAAGATGGATTTCTGCACCGCGAAGACGAACCGACGCGACCCGTCCGCGTGCCGCGCTTGAACCTGAAGGTCCTGAACGACACGTCGCGCATCATCCGCGTCGACCTCGATTCGCCGCCGCCGCCGCGCGAGCCGACGCAGAAGATCCCGCCGCGCTGATCGCGCGTCGCTTCCCGCTACTTGTTTTCGCTGGTGATGACGAAGCTCGAGCCCTTGCGCTCGACCTTGAGCTTCACGTCCGAGGTGCCGATGTGCACCGGCACGTCGCGCGACTCGCCGTCGCCGACGACGATCTCCGCTTTGACGTCGGCCGGCGGCGGCTCCTGCAGCTTACGCACGACGCCGACCACGCCGAACACGATGAGCACGATCGCCAGCGCGCCCGCGATCAGCGGCGCCATCGACGGTCGCAACGACGGGGTCGCCTCTTCCCGCGCCGCCGGCGCCGCTATTTTGCGCCGCTCGGTGAAGATGTGGACCGCGCGCACGCCGGGCCGCCCCTTGGCGAGGAGGTCGAGATCGAACAGCGCGATCACCTCGGTGCCCATCCCGGGCGCGAGGTTGAACACCAGCTTGTTGGCGTTCTTGAGCGCCGTCACCAGCCCGAGGCCGGCGCCCGATTCCTTCTGCTCCGGCGTCAGCGACTTCTGCGTCCCCTTCGACAGGAACTTCACGACCGTTTCCTTGTCGAGCGAGCCGTAGGCATCGCGCACGGCGACGGCGAAGAGCTGTCCATTCGAGGCGCACGCGACCTTCACCGTGCGATCGAACGTCTTGCCCGACATCTCCTTGCGCGGCAGGTGCTGATAGAGCGGCTTGCCGTTCTCGTCGGTGGGCGCGTGATACATCGCGTTGATCATCAGCTCTTCGGCGACCAGTGCCATGCGATCGCGCACCGGCCCGCGCGCGCCCGCGAGCTCGGCGTAGGCGTTGAGCACGTCGATCGCCTTGACCTTCTCCTCGTAGCCGGCGATCTCCATGTTGTAGAGCGTGACGCCCCACGGAAAATATTTCTGCAGCCCGAACACCTGCCCGTGCAGGAGCTTGGTCACCGTGACGATGAAGTCTTCCGGCTCGAACTTCTCGTCGTAGGTGATCACCGACGAGCAGCGCGGTGACTTCACCGCCTCGATCATCTGCCCGAAGTCCTGCCCGCCGACGATGGCGATGAGCCGTACGTCGGGGAACACCTTCTCGATGTCCTTCATGCTCGGCGCGCTCGCCGAGCGCAAGTCGACCGCGATCAGGCTGGGCGGCTCTTCGGGGAGCTTGGACAGATCGTTGACGAACTCGGTGACCGCGCCGGTCGCCGTCATCAGGCGCTTGAGCGAGCGCCGCATCGACGCTTCACTCGAGACGATGAGGATCTTGTGGCGCAGCATCGCATCGGCGCCACGCCTACGCTCCTTGCCTTCCTGACCCGACGTCGGCTCGGCCTCGGCCATCCCTTATCCTGTCTTGGCGACTGCGCCCGGACTCTGCGCCTTCTCGGCGAGCTCGAGACGTCCGCGCACGGCGGTGGTCTCCTTGTGATCGGCCTCGAGCCGCGCGATCTCTTCGCGCCGCGTCTCGATCTCCTTCTCGAAGTCGGCGATGGCTCGCTTCAAGTTGCCGACGCGATCTTCGAGATCCTTCTGCTTGCGCGCCGCGTCGTGGATGATGTCGGAGACCTTGACCTTGAGCGACTCGAGCGTGCCTTTGATGACCGCGACTACGAGCGCCGGGTTCTGGTCGACCGGGAGAGCGCGCATGAGCTGGATGGCCTGCTCGATGCCGTAGTGCGGGCGCGGCTCGTCGTCCTGCTGATCGACGACCACTTTGCTGCTTCCGCCCGACGGCTGCGGCGCGGTCACGGCGCCTCCGGAGGCGCGTCCCGTCGAGCTTCCGCCCGACAACGACACGGTTTCGACCGGCGAGTCGTAATAACCGGCTTCGTCGTCACCACCCTGCATCGGCGCCTTCTCGTCGCCCTTCTTCCCACCGAAGAGCTTCATGTCTCTTCCTCCATGTCGCCACATTTTAGCCCATTTATTTTGTCCTTGTATAGGATCGACGCTCAGCGTGATTGCGCGCGTCGCTTTATCCCTTTCGTTATTGGCCTCGATACTCGGGGTCGCGGGGTGTAACGACACCGCGATCGTTCTCCGCATCGCCAGCGATCGCAGCGCGACCAATGGCGGCGTTCTCGACGGCATTTGCGTCGAGCTCGACGCCGGCGGCACCAAGAAGTTCGGTCAGAGCTACGCGCTGCCGTCGTTGCCGCTGCCGCAGACCTTGACGGTGCTGCCGGGCGGAAAATCGTCGGCGCAGATGATCGTGTATGGCCTCCAGCGCGGGACCGTCGTCGCCCGCGCGCGGCAGGAGCTGTCGTTCAAGTCGGGAAGCGTCCTACATGTCGACGTGCCGCTCGACGCCTGTCAGCCGCGCGGCACGAGCGCGCATTTCGCCGCGGCAGCGGCGCCGACGGGCGATGCGTACGACTACGTCGCGATGGTGCCGGGCGCGAACGCGGCGTCATCGGGCGACGTGGCGATCGCCGAGGCGGCCGGCATCGCCACGCGCTACACCGTCGCCGCGGCGGGCGTCGGCGTGGTCGCCGGCGGCGCGCCCGATGTGCCGGCGGCGGCGGTGCACCAGATCGTGCCCGCCGATCTCGACGGCGATTGCCGGCGCGACCTCGTCGTCGTCGCTGGCGGCGCGCCGGTCACCCTGTTTCGCGACAACGGCGACGGCACCTTCGCGATGTCGGCGTCGGTCGGCGGCGCCGGCATGCTCGCGGCCGCGGCCGGCGACGTCGACGGCAACGGCAGCGTCGACCTCGTCACCGTCGGCGGCAACGCCGCGCACGTGTGGCTCAACGACGGCACCGGCAACTTCACCGAGCAGTCGGCGGCGCTCGACACGCAGCCCACCGACGCCACCGTGGTCGCGCTCGCCGATCTCGACGGCGACGGCAACCTCGATCTGTTCATCGGCCAGGGCAGCAAGACCGCGGCCATCCCGCTCGTCTACTTGAACGACAAGGCGGGCACGGGACACTTCACGTACACCGCCGGCGCGCTGCCGCCCAAGCCCGCGCGGGCGAGCGCGCTCGCCGTCGGCGACGTCGACAACGACGGCGATCTCGACGTCGTGATGGCGCAGCTCGGCGGCGCCGTGCGCATGTACGTCAACCGCGGCGACGCGTTCCTCGACGATCGCTCGTTCACGAACCTGCCCGATCAAGTGAGCGCCGACGTGCCCAACCTGCTGCTCGCCGATCTCGACGGCGATTGTCTGCCCGAGCTCGTCGTGCCGCGCGCCGGCGCCGCGCCGCTTCTGTGGCGCTCGGCGGGCGACGGCAAGCTCGCCGCCGGCGGCACGTTCGATCAATCGGTGCTGGCCACCGGCGCCAGCGCCGACGACGTCGACGGCGACGGCGACCTCGACGTCCTCTTGTGGGGCGGATCGACCGGTGTGCAGCTCGAGGTGCAACAGTGAGGGCGCTCGCCGCCGTGCTCGTCCTCGCCGTCGCCGCGCCCGCGTTCGCCGACGACGCGCGCATGAAGGAGGGGCTCGAGCGCTACCAGAATCAGGAGTATCGCGTCGCCGTCGAGCTCTTCGACGCGGTCGTGCACGATCCCGTCGTCACGCGCGACGAGCGCGCGCGCGCCTACGAATATCTCGGCATGTCGTGGCTCATCCTCGGCAAGAAGCCGAAAGCGCGCGCCGCGTTCGAGGAATTGTTCGCGATCGATCCGCACTACACGCTCTCCGATCCGTCGCATTCGCCCAAGCTGCGCGAGTTCTTCGAGGAGGTGCGCAGCTCGTTCGTCCCCGGCTACGGCAAGAGCGAAGGCGAAGCCGAGCTCGAGCACGCGGCACCGACGGGCGCGACCGCGGGCCGGCCGCTCGAGATGGAGGCCGTGGTGATTCGCGGGGCGCCGCTGGTGCGCGCGGTAACGCTGTATGCGCGGCGGCAGGGCCTGCTCGCCTACGCCACCGCGCCGATGCACGGCGACGCCAACCGCTGGAAGCTGTCGTACGCGCCGCCGCGCGACACGACCGATTACACGCTCGAATATTACGTGGAGGCGCGCGACGACAAAGGGCGCGTGGTGGCGCGCGTCGCGTCGCCGGAGCGGCCGATCCCGCTGCCCGTGCATGGCGTCCCGATCGTCGTCGGCCCTACGCCCTGGTTCAAGCGTTGGTACGTCTGGGCCGTGGTCGGCGCGGTCGTCGCCGGCGGCGCGGTCGCGGGCGCAGTCGCCGGAACCGCGGAAAAAGCGCCCAAAGGGTCACTTCCGCCCGGTACGGTTTCGCTCGGCCTGAGTTTTTGAGGTAGGGTTATCGCATGAGCGACCAGCAGCGCCGCGCGCCGCGCGTTCCGCTCGAGGTCGAGGTCACGCTCGAGAGCGAGCACAACTTCTTCTCCGGCGTGGCCAACAACGTGTCGGAGGGCGGCATCTTCGTCGCCACCGCGCATCCGCCGCCGCTCGGCAGCGAGGTCGGCTTCGAGCTCGTGCTCGGCGGCGAGCGCTTCCTGGTCATGGGCGTCGTGCGCTGGCTGCGCGACGAGCGCGCGGCGTCGAGCGGCGCGCCCGCCGGCTGCGGGGTCAAGTGGGTGCATCTCGAAGACGGCGCCATCGAGGCGATTCACCATTTCATCGAAGTGCGGCAAACCGATTTCTACGAAGACGACTGAGGTACAATGAACGGCGGGGGCGATCCCGTGCAGGAGGACGGCGACAACGGCAGCCGCGCGCCACGCGTGGAGGCGACCTTTCGCGTCTCGTACTCGACGGTCGATCAGCTGCTCGTCGCCTATTCGTCGGACCTGTCGAAGGGCGGCATGTTCCTCACGACCGATCAGTTCCTGCCGGTCAACGCCGTCATTCGCGTGAACCTCGAGCTCGGCGAAGGCTCGGCGGAGATTCCCATCATCTGCCGCGTCGTCTACGTGCGCGACGACAAATCGGCGCGCACCGTCGGCAAGCCGGCGGGGATGGGCATCGAGTTCCTCGACATGACGGCCGAGTGCCTCGGGCTCATCGAGGGGTACATCGCCGAGCGCATCAGCGAAGTGTCGGGGCCGATCGACGTGGGCGCGCCGTCGCGGCGGCTGAGCATCATGATCGTCGACGACGATCACGGCTGCCGCACGCTGGCGGCGCAGCCGTTTCGCACGCGCGGCGATTACGTGCGGCTGGCGCCCGACGGCTTCGAGGCACTCGCGCAGTGCTTGAAGGAGACGCCCGACGTCATCGTCTCGGACGTGCACATGCCGAAGCTCGACGGCTGGCAGCTCCTCCGCATGTGCCGCGCGCGGCCGACGCTGTCGTCGGTGCCGTTTTTGTTTCTGACGACGCTCGGCGGCGAGCAGGAGCGGCTGCGCGGATATCAGCTCGGCGTCGACGATTACGTGTCGAAGCCGTTTCGCGGCAAGGAGCTGCAGGCGCGCGTCGATCGCGTGGTGGCGCGGGTGTCGCGGGCGTCGCACGCGCTGGCCGAGAAGAAGACGCTGCGTGGCGATCTGTCGCAGGTGACGCTGCCGTCGGTGTTGGCGTTCCTCGAGCTGGAGAAGAAGACGGGCGAGCTGCTCGTCATCGGGCCCAAGCCGGCGCACCTGTTCGTGCGCGACGGGCGCTTGTTGCGTGTGGAGGTCGACGGCGTGGTCGCGGACGCCACGTCGATCGAGGTGGTCTACGACCTGCTCGGCTGGCGCGCGGGGCAGTTCGAGTTCGCCGCGCACGAAGTGCCGGGCGAGGATTTGTACGAGACCACGATCACCGCGCTGCTCCTCGATCACGCGCGCTTCACCGACGAGAACGAGCGGTAGTGCGCGCGGCGGTCGTCGCCTTCGCGCTGCTGGTCGGCTGCTCGCACGCGCCGGCCGGCGGCAGCGACGGCGGCGGCGGCAGCGACGGTGGCGGCGTGGACGTGAGCGCCTGGGCCAATCCCGAGCGCGTGACCATCGACGGCTGGAGCGACACGGCGATGGAGCCGTTCGTCAGCCGCGACGGCGGCTACCTCTTCTTCAACAGCTCGAACGCGCCCGGCGTCGACACCGATCTGCAGTACGCGACGCGCACCGACGATCTGACGTTCACCTTTGCCGGCGCCATCGGCGGCGTCAACAGCAGCGCGCTCGACGCCGTCGCCTCCGAAGACGACGCCGGCGACTTCTATTTCATCTCGACGCGCAGCTACGCGAGCGACATGGAGACGATCTACCGCGGCACGTTCGCCGCAGGCGCGGTCACCAACGTCGCGGTGGTGCCGCTCGTGCCTTCGGCGGCGGGCCACGTGATCTTCGACGCTGTCGTCTCGCCCGACGGGCACACGCTCTCGTTCGCCGAGGGCGACTATTCGACGGGCGCGCTCACGACCGCGAGCCTGGCGCTGGCGAACGACGCCGGCGGCGCCTTCGCGCGCGATCCGGCGAGCGACGCCACGCTGGCCGCGGTCAATCTCGCCGGCGCCACGCAATACGCGCCCGTGTTTTCCAAGTCGCTCGGCGAGCTCTACTTCACGCGCATCGGCTCGGACGGCGTGCCCACGATCTACGGCGCCGCGCGCGCGAGCGCCGATGCACCGTTCGGTGCGCCCGTGCACCTCGACGCCATCACCGGCTTCGCCGAAGCGCCGACCTTATCGCCCGACGAGAAGTCGCTCTATTATCACGCGCGCGATCCGAGCGGCGTCTTCACAATCTACCGCGTCACGCGTTGATCGCGTCGATCACGGCGACGCCCACGGCAGCCAGCCGCGGGCGCGGGCGCCGGTGACGAGCGTGCGGATCTGTCCGAGCGCGCGCGGATCGAACGGCGCGAAGCCGTCGGCGCCGAAGAGGCGGCGCGTGACCATGCGCCCGACCGCGAAGGTGCCGAGGTGCACGAGCGCCGCCGTGACCTTGGCGCGCACCTCGTCGGGCAGCGTCGTGTCGCAGACCACCGCGTCCGACGGCACCGGCGCGCTGCGGAAGATGACGCGCACCGGCTGGCGCGGCTCGACGTCGGCAAAGCCGCTGCGCTCGTCCGCGTCGCGCGCGCCCGGCGGCCCGCCGAAGGTGGCGCCGACGTCGGCTTCGCCGGCGAAGACCGCGCGCACCACGGCGTCGTGCGTGCCGTAGAAGCGCTCCTCGGCGAACAGCGATTCGAGGCGCAAACCCTCGAGCACCAGGTGCAGTCGCGGCAGAAGATAGCCGGCCGCCGAGCACTGATCGACCCACGCCACGCGCGCGCCGCGCAGATCGGCGACGGTCTCGCGCTCGGAGTCGCCGCGCACGAACAGCACCGAGCAGTATTCGCGCGCGCCATCGCGCTCGGAAGAGACCAAAGGCACGAGGCGCGTGTCGTCGCTGTCGGCGAGCAGGATCGGCGGCACCCATGCCAGCTGCGCGTCGCCGGCGGCGAGCGCCTCCTCGAGCGCGGCGTATGAAGGCACCACCGCGAGGCTGACCGGCGCGCCGATTTC
>DASXOU010000228.1:0-3843 GCA_036494045.1 Polyangia bacterium
ATCCGTACTGCACCCAGATGCGGCCGATCGGTCCGTCCAGGCCGGTGATGTCGACGCCGAGCACGCCCAGGTTGAACGAGATTTCGTTGTGGCGCGCGGCGACCGTGCCGGGAAAGATCGTGTCGTCGATGGGCGCGTGGAATTGATACGCGTAGTAGGCGTCGACGTAGATGGTCCAGGTCAGCGGACCGACGGTGAGCAGCGACGGCGGCTGGTTGTTGTTGCCGTTGAGCCACGAGAAGTCGAACTCGGAGAACGGCGGCTCGCGCACGTCGAGCGGCTGCGGCTTGTCGGCGCGCGCGCGCGCTGCGCCTGCGAGGATCAGCAGTATGAAGACAATGCGCACGTGCATCGTCGCAAAATAGCAAAGACAGTTGCGCTTTGTCGTCAGACATGGTGACGATCCGTCCGCATTTCCCGGTCGTACGTAATCCAACAGCAACTCACTGGAGGGGCACATGACGGTCAAGGGAGCAATGGTCGCAGCGGCAGTGGCAGGGTTCTTCGTGGCGGGAACGCCGACGATCGTTCACGCCAAGGGCAGCAAGAAGATCAGCTGCAACGGCGTCAACGACTGCAAGGGCAAGAGCGCGTGCAAGTCGGCGACGAACGACTGCAAGGGCAAGAACGACTGCAAGGGCAAGGGCATGATGAAGATGTCCGAGAAGGATTGCACCGCCAAGGGCGGCACCGCGGCCCCCGCCGACGACACCAAGAAGTAGGCGCTACGCGTCGCGGTCGCGATCGCGGCCGTCGACGAGCAGGCCGATCTTCTTGCCGATGAGATAGTCGAGCGAGATCTTCCCCGCACCGCGCACTCCCAACCACAAGAACATCACCGCGTAGGCCACTTCGTCGAAGCCGAAGAAGTCGGTCCAATCTTCGATCTTGGCCCATTTGGCCGAGGCGATCGCCACCGCCATGACGACGATGAGCGGCACGGCGGCGAGGCGCGTGCCGAGCCCGACGAGGATCAGGCAGCCGCCGAAAAATTCGGTGCCCGACGCGAGCACCGCGTTGAAGTGGGGGAACGGGATGTGCCAGCCGACGAAGTTCTCGGTCGTGCTCTTGAGGTCCGAGAGCTTGCCCCAGCCCGATTGGATGAACACGACGCCGAGGATGAGGCGCGCGGCCAAGGGCGGCAGCCAGTGCAGGCGCGAGACGACGGCGCGGATCAGATCCCGAACGGCGACGATAGGCTTGGGCAGCTCCATGATCCCCTCTACGCCGCGCGCGCGGCCCCGGTTACGCGGGGCATCTTACTGCATGACGAAGGAGCGATGGGTCATGCCGGTGCCGCCGCGATCGTCGTGGGCGACGACCCAGAGATCGATGATGCCGCCCGCGGGTGGCAGCGCGCGATCCATCGTCAGCTTCTGCACGGCGTCGCCGCCGACGGGCTCGTCGGGGAAGGTGCCGGCGGTGGCGAACCACTGCGTGCGCAGCTGCTCGGGGACGCTGTTGCCGTTGGCGGTCTCGGCGCCGGGCAGAAAATAGTTCTCCATGCTGTCGCCGCCGTATTCGGCGACGAGCGCCCAGATCGTGCCCTTTTTCGTCGGCGTCGCGCCGGCGCTGTCGTCGAGGAGCGGCTGGATGCCGGCGTACGATGGATTCGCGTTGGGCACGCAGCCCGGGCGGTAGGGCGGATCGATCGTGCATTCGGGCGGCACGATCACGTGCATGCGCAGGCGATAGATCGTGTCGCTGGCGTCGTGGCCGGCGGTGGCGTGCGCCAGGATCGGAAGGTACACGCCGTAGGTGGCGTCGGGCGCGCCGAGGATCGTGGGATCGACGTCGGGCACGGTCATGGTGATGCTCGCGCCCGAGCCGAGCGGGACCAGGCCGTTGCCGCTGCCGTCGGTGCAGCCGGGGTTGGCCAGGCCATCCGACGGCAAGAGGCACGCGCTCCACGCCACGTCGACGCTGTTGCCGCTCGTGTCGACGGTCCACGCCGTCAAGGTCACGCTCTGTCCGACGAGCGCCTCGGGCGGCTCGGCCTGCACGCCGAGCACGCGCAGTCCCTCGACGAACGACGCGTCGCCGAGATCGTCGCGCACGCAGCCCGCCGTGGCGAGCGCCAGCCCGAAGGCGAATGCGAGCCTCATTGCATCACGAACGTACGATGGGTCATGGCGGTGCCGCCGCGATCGTCGTGGCCGACGACCCATAGATCGATGGTGCCGCCCACCGGCGGGATCGTGCCCTGGAGCGTCCAGCCTTGCACGCCGGTGCCGCCGACGGGCGCGTTGGGGAACAGGCCGCCGGTGGCGAACCACTGCGTCGTCAGCCGCTCGAACGCGGTCGGCTCGAGCGAGCCGGGGATCGCGTATTCCTCGCTCGAGGCGCCGTCGTAGTCGGCGAGGAATCCCCAGGTCTCGTTGGCGTAGACGAGGTTGACCATGGTGTCGTCGGGGCCGATGGGCTCGATCTGCTCGAACGCGGGATTCTGGTTGGGCTCGCAGTGCGCCGGATAAGGCGCCTCGAAGGTGCAGCCGGGCGGGACCACCGAGGGGACGCGCACGCGCAGGCGATAGATGCCGTCGACGCTGTCGGCGCCGTCGGTGAGGTGCACGACGATGGGCAGGTAGACGCCGAAGCTGCCGTCGGGCGGGCCGAGCAGCGTCGCGTCGAGCGCGGGGACGACGAACGAGAGCGTCGCGCCCGAGCCGAGGCCGACGACGCCGTTGCCGCCGTCGCTGGTGCAGCCGGAGTTGGCCAGGCCGTTCGACGGCAACATGCACGCGCTCCACGACACGTCGATGGTGCCGCCGTTCGGATCGGCGGTCCACGCCGTCAAGGTCACGCTCGCGCCCGCCGGCGCTTCGGGCGGCTCGGCCTGCACGCCGAGGAGACGCAGCCCGTCGACGAGGCCGGCGTCGGACAGATCGAGTCTGGTGCAGCCCATCGCGAGAAAGATCGCGGCCAGCGGCAGGGCGGCGCGCATCAGAAGTCCCCGCGGATGCCGAACACCGGCAGAAACGGCAAGCCGTTCAAGTACTGCACTCGCTTGTAGTCGTACGAGTAGAGGATGCCTTCGGCCGACGTCGAGTCGTAGATGTTCTGGACGTCGACGTAGACCGTCAGCTTCCACACGTTGAACGCGAAGGTCTTGTCGACGCGGAAGTCGAGCTGATTGAACGACGGCAGCCGTCCCGAGTAGGGCGGGCCGTAGACCGGGATGTAGCTGTAGCTGTTGACGTCGTAATAGGCGCGCGTGACCGGCGTGTACGGATTGCCGGTCACGTAGCGGAAGCGCACGCCGACCTGAAAGCCGTAGGGCAGCTTGTAGCTGCCGAGGATGGTCAGGATGTGCGTCTGGTCGTACTGGAACAGCCGCCACGGATCGCCCGGATGATCCCGCCGCTCCGAGCGCATGAGCGTGTACGAGATCCAGCCGAAGAAGTTCTTCCACAGCTCCTGGCGCGCGAGCAGCTCGCCGCCGTAGACGCGGCCGACGCCGCCGCCCTCGAGCGGCGGATCCGACGGCAACACGCCGCGCACGACGAGGTTGCGCAGATCTTTGTAGAACCCTTGCACCTCGAGATGCAGCGTGGAGGTCGCCTTGACCTCGACGCCGGCGACGTAGTGGATGCCGAACTCGGGCGACAGCGTCGGGTTGCCGAAGATGCGCGACAGATCGGCCGAGTCGGGCGCCTGGTGATAGACGCCGATCGATCCCTGCAACGACACGCGCGAGGAGACCTTGACGCGCATGGCGAGGCGCGGCTCGGGAAGCACCGAATCGGAGCGGAAGTTTTCGTTCTTGGTGCCGACGAAGGTCATCGCCTCGAGGCGGAACTGCGGCATCACCACGAGGCGCTGATGGAAGAGCGCGAGCCTCAG
>DASXOU010000229.1:0-1642 GCA_036494045.1 Polyangia bacterium
CGATCCTCGACGGGAAGTTCGCCTTGATCAATCCCGTGATCACGTCGACCGACGGCCGCTGCGTCGCGAGCAGCAAGTGGATGCCGACCGCGCGCGCCTTCTGCGCGATGCGTGCCACCGACGTCTCGACGTCCTTCGGCGCCACCATCATCAAGTCGGCGAACTCGTCGATGATGACGACGATGTACGGCAACTTCCGCGGCGGCGGCGGCGCATCGGCGCGCGCCTTTTGCATCGCCGCGTTGGCCTGCGAGATTTCGTCGCGCACCTCGGCATCGATCACGCCGCCCGCGTCCTTGACGGCCTGCTCGTTCGCCGAGACCTCGACCTCGTTCTTCTGGCCGTCGTCGCCTTCGACGTAGATCTTGATCTTCTTCGAGTCGATCTTCGGCGGCCCGTCCGCGAGAATCTTCTCGACCTTCTTGTTGTAGGCGAGAATGTCGCGCACGCCCGCCTTCGACACGAGCTCGTAGCGCCGCTCCATCTCGTCAACGGCCCAGCGCAACGCCAGGTTCGCCTTCTTCGGATCGGTCACCACCGGCAACAGCAGGTGCGGAATGCCCTCGTAGATCGAGAGCTCGACCATCTTCGGGTCGATCATGATCATGCGCACCTCTTCGGGCGTCGAATTGAAGAGGATCGAGCAGATCATTCCGTTCACCGCGACCGACTTGCCCGAGCCCGTCGTGCCGGCGACGAGCAAGTGCGGCATCTTCGCCAAATCGACCGCCACCGGCGCGCCCGCGATGTCCTTGCCGAGCCCGATGGTCAGCTTCGACTTCGCCTTCTGCACGTGCTCGTCGACGAGCACCTCCTTCAAATACACCGTCGCGCGCGTCTTGTTCGGCACCTCGATGCCGACCGATCCCTTGCCCGGAATCGGCGCGACGATGCGCACGCGCAGCGCTTGCAGCGACATCGCCAGGTCGTTCGACAGCGCCGAGATCTTCGACAGCTTCGTTCCCGGCGCCGGCACGAACTCGTACATCGTGACGACGGGCCCGGGATGAATCTCGGCGACGTTGCCCTTGACGCCGTAGTCGCCGAGCGTCTTCTGCAGCCGATCGGCGAGCGCGAGCATCGCGCTCTTGTCGATCTTGTCCTCGTGCGACTCCTCGTAGTCGAGCAGGTTGGTGTCCGGCAGGTGATAGCCGCCCGCCGCCGGAATGAAGTCGGGCTTGGGCACCTCGGGCGCCTTCTGCGCCAGCTCCTTCTTTTTCAGCGCCAGCGGCTCGACGATCTTCGGCCCGAGCTCCTCGGGAATCGGCGCACCCGCCGCGCTGATCTCCGTCTTCTCGTTGTCGATGATCTCGACAGGCGCCGCTTCCTGCGAGGCCGCGACCTGCGGCAGCTTGATCACCTGCGGCTCGTCGTCGCGCTTGCGCGACTTCCGCTTCATCTGCGCCATCGCGTCGAGCGCTTTCTCCGCTGCGAGGATGTCCGCCTCGTCGACGCCGTGCGCCTCGGCGACGGTCGCGTCGTCGTCTTCCCTCTTCGCGCGCAGCCTCTTTTGCGGCTTCTCGTCGACGGCGCGCTCGTCTTCCGCGTCTTCTTCTTCGTCATCGTGCGGCGGGAAGATGAGCGCGATGCCGCTCGTCAGCACGGCGAGCGAATTGCGCCCCGCCGCCGCCAGCAGCGCAGG
>DASXOU010000230.1:0-1934 GCA_036494045.1 Polyangia bacterium
ACATCGAGGCTGGGGGAACGCGCGTGCTCGTCGACGCCGGGCTCTCCAAGGCGGAGATCGATCGCCGCTTGCAGCGGCTGCCGTCGAACGCGGCGACCTCGGTCGAGCAGATCGACGCCGTCCTCGTCACCCACGATCACAGCGACCACGCCGGCCACGCCGCCGCGCTCGGGCGGCCGCTCTATGCGACGGCCGGAACGCGGCAGGCGCTCGGCGGGATCGAAGCGACGCGGGTGCTCGCCGGTGAGCCGTTCACGGTCGGCGCGCTACGCGTGCTGCCGGTGCTGCTCCCGCACGACGCCGTCGAGACCGTCGGCTACGTCGTCGGTGACGGCGTCTCGCGCGTCGGCATCCTCACCGACTGCGGCCACGATGCGCCTGAAGTCGCGCAGGCGTTCGCCGGCTGCGACGTGTTGGTGCTCGAGTGCAATCACGACGTCACCATGCTGCGCTACGGGCCCTATCCACCGTCGCTGAAGCGGCGCGTCGGCGGGCGGCTCGGGCACCTGTCGAACGATCAAGCGGTGTCGCTGCTCAAGATGATGTTGCAGGCGGGGCCGGCGCCCAAGCTGGTGATCGCGGCGCACCTGTCGCTGGCGAACAATCGCGCGCAGCTGGCCAAGTCGGCGCTCGATCGCGTGCTCGGCCGCGGCGGGCGCGTTCTGGTGGCCACGAGCCGCGGCACGCCCATCTTCACCATCGAGAGCGGCCGCGTGCGCAACGAGCCCTCGCGCAACGAGCAGCTCAGCTTTACATTCCCGCTCGCGGCGACGCGAGCTGCAATGCCCGAACAATGATCGATCGCTATTCACGCAAAGAGCTGCGCGCGCTGTGGAGCGACTCGCGGCGCTTCGGCGTCTGGCTCGACGTCGAGCTCGCCGCCTGCGCCGCCATGGAGACCGAAGGCTCAGTGCCACCGGGCACCGCCGCGCGCGTGCGCGAAAAAGCGGCCGGCAAGCTCGATCCGGCGCGCATCCTCGAGATCGAAGAGCGCACGCGCCACGACGTCATCGCCTTTCTCACGCACGTCGAGGAGCTCGCCGGCGCCGACGCGCGCTGGCTGCATCTCGGCATGACCTCGTCCGACGTGCTCGACACGTCGCTCGCCGTGCTGCTGGTCCTGGCGACCCAGGAGATCCTCGACGGGCTCGAGTTCCTCATGGCCGCGCTCCAGCGCCGCGCCGAGGAGCATCGTCACACCGCGATGATCGGCCGCTCGCACGGCATCCACGCCGAGCCGGTCACGCTCGGCATCGTGTTCGCCGGCTTCTACGCCGAGGCGCACCGCAATCGCCGCCGCCTCGTCGCCGCGCGCAAGAACATCGCCGTCGGCAAAATCGCCGGCGCGGTCGGCACGTACGCCAACGTGTCACCGACGGTGGAGAAGGAGGCGCTCGCCGCGCTCGGCTTGCGCCCCGAGACCGTCGCCACGCAGATCGTGCAGCGCGATCGCCACGCCGAGTTGTTCGACGCGCTGGCGCTCGTCGGCGCGTCCGTCGAGAAGCTCGCGATTCAGATCCGCCATTGGCAGCGCACCGAGGTCGGCGAAGCGGAAGAGGCATTCGGCAAGGGGCAGAAGGGCTCCTCGGCGATGCCGCACAAGAAGAACCCGATCTTGAGCGAGAACCTGACGGGGCTGGCGCGCATGCTGCGCGGCTACGCCGTGCCGGCGCTGGAGAACGTGGCGCTGTGGCACGAGCGCGACATCTCGCATTCGTCGGTCGAGCGCATGATCGCGCCCGACGCGACGTCGCTCGCCGACTTCATGTTGCGCCGCGCCGCCACGCTCGTCGACGGCCTGGTGGTCCACGCGCCGCGCATGCAGAAGAACCTCGCGCTCACCGGCGGGCTGATCTTTTCCGAAGGCGTGATGCTCAGCCTCGTGCGTACGGGGCTGCCGCGCCAGACGGCCTACGAGATCGTGCAGCGCTCGG
>DASXOU010000231.1:0-2290 GCA_036494045.1 Polyangia bacterium
GTCGAAATTGCACAGAGCCGAAGGATTTGTCGATGGTGAGCGTAGCAATCGAGTGCTACGATGCCCTCGTGCCAAATCCGTCCGACTTCGGCACGCCTACGTCTCTGCATGCCCGCAACACCAGCGACTCGGAGACGCTCTATGCGGACGAGCTCGGGGTCGGCGCGATCGTCGGCAACTACATCGTCGAGGAGCTGCGCTCGCGCGGCGGCTTCGCCACCGTCTACCGCGCCAAGCACATTGCGATCGGCCGCGTGGCCGCGCTCAAAGTTCTGCATCGCGAGCTCGCCTCGTCATCGAGCATGCTGCAGCGCTTCCGTCAGGAGGCGCAGGCGGTGAACCTCATCCGCCATCCCAACATCGTCGACATCTACGAGTTCGGCGAGCTGCTCGACGGCCGGCCCTACTTCGTCATGGAGTGGCTCGAGGGCTTCGACCTCGACTGCGCCATCCGCCAGCACGGCGCC
Source organism: Polyangia bacterium (assembly GCA_036494045.1). Classification (GTDB taxonomy): domain Bacteria; phylum Myxococcota_A; class Polyangia; order Palsa-1104; family Palsa-1104; genus JAQBQH01. The sequence continues at coordinate 468 of DASXOU010000231.1, forward strand.
ATGCCGCCGAGCGAGGTCCTCGCCATCATGGGCGACCTTTGCGCCGCGCTCTCGGCCGCGCACCGCTGCGGCGTCGTCCATCGCGACCTCAAGGCGTCGAACATCTTCGCCGTCGCCAACGGCAGCTGGTACACGTTCAAGCTGCTCGACTTCGGCATCGCCAAGCTGCTCGACGCGACCGAAGCGGCGCAGTCGAACCTGACGGTGACTGGATCGCGCGTGGGCACACCCACGCACATGGCGCCCGAGCAGATCCTGTCGAAGACCGTCGATCGTCGCACCGACATCTACGCGCTCGGCGTGCTGCTCTATCAGCTCTTGACCGGACAGCTGCCGTTCGACGGCGCGACCGCGGCCGAGATCGAAGAGAAGCACCTGCATGCGCGCTCGCGTCCGCCGAGCGAGATCGCCGCGGTGCCGGTGGCGATCGACGCGGTCATCTCGCGCTGCCTGGAGAAGGATCCCGAGCGGCGCTATCAGACCGTCGACGAGCTGCTCGCCGATCTGCGGCGCACGCGCGACGCGACGGCGCGCCCGGCCCGGCTGGCGACGTCGACGGGCATCGCCGTCTACTTCCAGGCGCACATCGACGTCAACGCCGTCGCCGCCGACCTCGAGGACGCCGTGCTCGACGACCTCGAGCTCACCGGCGACCTGGCGCGCGAAGCGTTCTTGCGCGCCGGCCTCACCGCGCTCGCCGAAGGGACCAACAGCCGCATCGGCGTGGTGCTCCTGCCCGACGACGGCGCCGCGGCGCGCGCGACCCGCGAGCGCGTCCTGCGCATGGCGGCCGGCCTCGGTCGCGAGCTCGACCGCCGCGGCGCGCGTACGCCTTTGGTGCAATGGTCGCTGCTCGTTCACGTCGGCGGCGCCGTCGTGCGCGACGCGGGGCCCGATCGCAGCCTCGTCGGCGGCGAGCTGCTCTCGCCGGGAACCTGGTTCGGCGAAGCGAGACCTCCCAACGCCAACGGGCGCGTCCTGGTGTCGCTCGCGGCGCTCGCAGGCCTCGAGCAGATCGTCGAAGCACGGCCTTCGGGTCACGCATCGGTCGTCGAGTTGATCGGCTTGAAACAGACGTAGCGCAGTTGCCCGCGGGGGGCAGGAGGTGGGAATGAGCCTTCGAAGACGTGTTGCCAACGCGTCCTCGATCGTCGGGGTGGCCGTGTTCGTCCTGGGCTGCTCGTCGAGCGATGACGCCGCGACGTGGGTTTCGCAAGCGAGCGGCGTGCTCAACGGCGGCGTGCTCAACGGCGGCGTGCTCAACGGCGGCGCGTTCAACCCGAGCTTCGCCGTGCATGGATGCGGCACCACCAGCTCGATCGGCCCGGACGGCCTCTGTACCGACGGCACCGAGCAGGCCTTGCAGCGCGTGATTGCCGCCGGCGTTCGCATCCCCTCGTACGTGGGCTGCTGGTACAGCGACACGCGCTGGGGCGCCAACGACAGCTTGACCCAGGCGGGGGCGATTCCACCGACGGCTGTATCGCACTCGCTGCGCGACCGCTGGTGTCCGCTCGGCACGACCTGCGTCAGCATCGATCAGATCCACGGCGGCGATCGCCCGTGGGGCGCCGGCAACAACGCGCGTCCGTTCTCGTCCGAGTGGCAGAAGCCACAGTACGCGGCCGCGCTCGCCGCGCTGCGCACCCTGCACCTCGACGACAGCGCGCCGGTGTGGCCCGACATGGACGGGCTGTGCGTCGCTCCCGCCGTCGACGCCAGCCAGCTCGGCAAGGTCGTCACCGAGCGCTGTCCCGATCAGGTGATGACGCCGCTCGAGCAGCTCGACTATAGCGAGGATCCGAACACGCCCACGGGCCAGG
>DASXOU010000232.1:0-6575 GCA_036494045.1 Polyangia bacterium
GAAGATACTGCGCGTCGAGCTCCTTCTGCCGCGCCGCCAGCCACGCCTTGTCGCCCGAGCGGCGCGCCTCCTCGAGCGAGCGGTGATAGAGCTCGCCGAGCGCGCGCCCGCGCGCCGCGTGCAGCTCGGGCGTGTCGAGCCCGTCGGCGGCGGCGCGCGCCAGCTCGTCGGCGGCGGCCTGCCACTCGTGCAGCGCCAGATGGCCGCGGCCGAGCGCGTCGTGGACCACCGCGTCGCCGAGCGCGCCCAGATCGTGGCGGGTCGCCGCGATCATCTTCATGCGCGCGCGGATCACTCCACGCTCGGGGCGCGTGTCGTGCAGCGGCAGCTGATAGGCCGCGCGCAAGAGCCACTCGATCTCGTTGGCGTCCTGCCCGAGCCGCTCGGCCAGCCGCGTGCGCTCGACGGTGCGCGCGCGCTCGCGCCGGCCGAGGATCCACGCGCGCACGCCGAACGCGCCCAACGCCACGATGATCGCCGCCGACCAGGCGCCGACGGCGAACAGCGCGCGATTACGCCTGGCGCGCAGCTTGAGCCGCTGCAAGAGCGACGGGCGCCGTCCCAGGATCGGCTCGCCGTCGAGATAGCGCGACAGATCGTCGGCGAGCGCGCGCGCCGAGGCGTAGCGCTGCTGCGGATCCTTGGCGATGCACTTGACCGCGATGGTCTCGAGATCGACGGGGATGGTCGCCACCAGGCTGCGCGGCGCCGGCGCGTCGTGATAGATGACCTTGGCCAGCGCCATCGCCAGCGACGTGTCGGGGAACGGCGGCCGTCCGGTGAGCAGCTCGTAGAGGGTCGCGCCCAGGCTGTAGACGTCGCTGCGTCGATCGACGGCGCGCAGGTCGCCGCGCGCCTGCTCGGGCGACATGTACGCGGGCGTGCCGATGAGCGCGCCCGATTCGGTGAGGCCGGCTTCGATCGTCGCTTCGCGCGCGAGGCCGAAGTCCATGACGATGGGAACGCAGCGGCCGTCCTCGGCGCGCTCGATCATGATGTTGGCGGGCTTGAGATCGCGATGCACGATGCCGAGCCGGTGCGCTTCGTGGATGGCGACGGCGACGTCGCGCAGCACCGCGATCTTCTCGTCGAGCGTCATCTTGGCCGCCACGCGATAGAGCGGCTCGCCGTCGACGAACTGGAGCGCGATGTAGGCGCGCCCTTCGACCTCGCCGACCTCGTAGACGCGGCAGACGTTGGGATGATCGATGCGTGCCTGCGCGCGCGCTTCGCGGAGCAGGCGCATCGTCAGGTTCGGATCGGCGCCGAGGATGAACTTGATGGCGACGGTGCGGTCGAGCCGGCGATCGCGCGCCTTATAGACCACGCCCATGCCGCCGCGACCCAAGAGATCGAGGAGCTCGTAGCGATCCCACTGCGCCACCGGCGGAGCAGTCGGGCTCGGCGGCGCGCCGCGCACCGTGTCGACCGCGTCCTCGGGCGGCAGCGTGGCCGCGCCTTCGAGGTCCCCCTTCGACGGCATCTGCCAAGATGGTAGCAGAGACACGCGGCCGGCACTGTGCCGCGCGCCGGCGGCGTCGTGCCCGGCGCGCGGCGGGCAAACCGGCGTCGCGACACGTGTACGCGCTGGCCCCACCGTTGCACCAGGCAGCGGCATGCGCGTCATCGAAGACAAGAACGGACACCTCCGCTTCTGCGACGATCTTTCCCGGTGGCCGCTGGTGGCGCTCGCGCTCGGCGCGCTCGGCCTATGCCTGGCCGCGATCGCGGTGTGACGCCGGCGGCAACAGATGGCGCGCGCCCCACGCGACCAGCGCCAGCGGCTTGGGCGCCAGCCACAGGAGCTTGGCGCCGCGCACGACCAGCGCGGCGAAGAGCGCCGCGTGCAGGCGCGCGCCGGCGCGCACCGCGATCTCGCCGCGGCGGCGATCGCCGCGCACGTCGTGCAGCTTGTCGACGAGGTTCGCCACTTCGGAGAGCACGGCGAAGAAGCGCGCGAACTCGGGGCTGGCCAGGCGCGCGGCGACGTCGAGGGTGAGCGCGCACGCCGGCGCCGCTTCGTCGAGCACGGTGCGGACGAAGACGCGCGCGTCGGTGGTGGTGCGCAGCGTCTCGGAGCGGGCGAAGAAACGCTCGACCTCGGCACCGCAGCGACGGGCGGCGCCGGCGTCGCGCGCGGCGAGCCGGCGCAGGACGGCGACGCGCGCGCCGAGCTCGCCGTCGAGCGGCGCGCCGCCGTCGAGCGCGGCCAGGATCGATCGCTGCAGCGCCACGCGCGCGCCCGCGTCGTCGATGGCGTCGACGTGGCGGTCGACCGCTTCGAAGACGCCGATCAGATCGACGAGCTCGCCCGCGAGCGCGGCGTCGACGGTGAGCCCGAACTGTGCCGCCAGCGACGGGAAGTCGCGCGCCAGGCGCTCGTACTCGGGGCGCGGCGCGGGCGCGTGGCGGAGCGGCACCGACATCGGCATCTGCGCGTCATATCACGCGGTTGCCGATCGTAGAACGTTTGCCGTCGCCGTGCGTATGAACGGCCATGGAAACGACGACGACGAAGCCGAAGACGAAGCTGCCGGTGGTGCTCGAGAACATCCGCATCGCCACGCCGTGCTCGGCCGATTGGGACGATATGCAGGGCGACGCGCGCGTGCGCTTCTGCGGCAAGTGCGAGAAGAACGTCTACAACCTCTCGGCGATGACGCGCGAAGCGGGCGAAGCGCTGGTGCGCGAAAAAGAGGGCCGGCTGTGCGTGCGCATGTATCAGCGCCAGGACGGCACCGTCATCACCGCCGACTGCCCCGTCGGCGTGCACAAGGCCAAGCTGCGCGCGCGCATCTGGGCGCGCATGTCGAGCGCGGCGGCGGCGGCGGGCCTGCTGCTCGGATTGTTCGGTGGGCGCGCGCGCGCCGATCTCGCGGTCGATGGAAAGAAGCCGCCCTGCCATCAGCCGGAGAATCCGCCGGCGCGCGTGATGGGTGGCGCCGTGGCGCCGCCGCAGCAGCCGAAGGAGCCGCCGCTCATGGGCAAGATCGCGATCAAGCCGACGACGGGATCGACGACGGTGGCGAACAAGCCGAAGAAGCCGCTCTCGCCCGAGCCTCCGAAGCCGGTGCAGGGCGAGCCCGCGCCCGCGCCGATGATGGGCGATGTCGCGGTCAGTAAGTAACCGAGTAATGAAGCGGAAGTAACGACCGTCGTAGACGGCACCTCGCGATCGGGCGTACGATTGAGCCGAGGTGCTCCTATGACCTACCTGTTCGGCGACTCAAGCCCCTCGAACCTCGAGATCGACTACATCGAATTCCTGCGCGAGGCGCTCGACTTCTCGGTCGCGGTGCTGGCGGCGCACGAGCGCATGATGCAAGGCGCGAAGCGCGCCGTCGAGATCAAGCGCGAAGGCGACGTCGAGGCGCAGCGGCTCGAGTCGCTCGGCGCGGTGGTCGCGCGCGCGGTCGAGGCGTTCGACATCGGCGCCGACACGTCGGCAACGGCGGGCTGCGCGCAGCAGCTCTTGCGCGGCGCGGCCGAGACGGTGCGCGCGTCGATCGAGCGGGTACGCGCCGGTGGCACCTCCGACGGGTCACGCATCGAGGAAGAAGCGCGGCGCGATCGCGAGCGCTGCGTCGAGGCGCTGGGCGCGTTCCTGAAGCGCCACGATCTGCCGAAGATGACGGGCGAGCTCAGGCTGCAGCAGGAGGGCGGCACCGGCTACGCGGCGCGGCTCTACGTGCGCGCGCTCGAGAACATGCAGGCGGTGCTCGACCTCGAGATTCCGCCGTCGCACCTGTTCGGCAGCGTGGCGCGCGTCGACAAGCTGGTCGAGCGGCTCGAGGTGCACGCGCCCGAGACCGGCGGCTGGCTGCGCAAGGAAGTGAAGCTGCGCCCGCAACGGCTCGACAAGGAGTTCGTGACGGCGATCGTGGCCGGCGCCAAGCAGACGCAGGTTCAGCTGCGCGCGGCGCCCGACGGCACCGGCGTCGGCTTCGATCTCACGATTCCCGAGGACGGCGTGCGTGTGAGCCTGCGCCGCGTCGGCGAGAGCAGCGGCGAGACGCCGCCCTTCGATCTCGACGAGACCGACTCGTCGAAGATTCGCGATCTCAAGGACAAGATGCTGGCGGCGATGGTCGAGCTCAGGCGCGCGCGGCGCGGGCTCGTCGAGGCGGCGCTCGGCGACAAGCCGCTCGCCGAGGCGCGCGATCCCAAGGTGATCGTGGAGCGCCTGGTGGCGGAGATGGCGCCGGTGGTGCGCGAGATCGCCAAGCGCTCGCTGGCGCCGACGGAGCTGGTGCTCAAGCGCCAGACCGGCGACGGTCGGCGCGAGGAGATCTTCGTGTCGCGGCGCGATCTGCAGGTCAAGCTGCGCGGGCTCGGGCCGGCGGCGCGCGCGGTGTTCGCGCCGCTCGAGCTCGGTGAGCCGCCGGCGGAGGATCCGCCGACGATCAAGGTCGAGAAGCCGGCGCCGGCGGCGGAGAAGGCGGTGCTGTTGACCGAGAAGAAGAAGCCGGCGCCGCTGTTCGCCGACGCGCTCGCGGCCGACAAGGTGCCGGCGGACAAGGCGCCGATCGCGGCGGCGAGCGTGCCGGCGGCGAGCGTGGCGAGCGTGGTCGTCGAGAAACCGGCGGCGGACAAGCCGACCGTCGAGAAGGCTGCCGCCGACAAGCCGGCCGACAAGCCGGCCGACAAACCGGCGCTGGTGAGGAGCCCGGCGCCGACGCCCGCGCCGAACGTGCACGCCAAGAGCGATCCGGTCGTCGTCATCGACGATTCGCTCGATCGGCTGCTCGTCTCCGAAGACACGCGCAAGCCGTAGCTCACGCCGCCAGCAGCATCATCGGCCGGATGTTGGGCACGGTCTTGACGTCCTCGTCGAAGTCGCTGTCGCTGCTCGTCGTCGCTGCAATGCAGCGCGCGCACCAGCTATTATGCTGCGCGTACTTCAAGACCCGCCGACACTTCGGACATGCGTTCATGGCTCTTCCCTCCACGTTGACGTTCGATGACGCGACGCTTCGGCGACGGCAGGATCGCGATGCCGAAGCGATCGCGAAGCCGCGCCACGGCGCGTGAAACCAGTTGGCAGATGCGTGACTCGGTGACGCCGAGCTCGGCGCCGATGGTGCGCAGCGGAACCTCGTCGATGAAGTGGCGCTCGACGATGTGGCGCTCGCGCTCGGGCAGCGTCGCCAGCGCGCCGCGCAGCTCGGCGATGAGCTCGTCGCTCATCAGGCTGGCGTCGGCGGCGGCCTCGGGCGCAACGGCGGCGGCGACCAGCGCGTCGTCGACGAAGATGCGCGGCGCGGTCGGCTCGTCGGCGCGGCGGGCGCGCTGACGATCGGCGCGCGAGAGCGTGTCGACGGCGCGCAGGCCGTCGAGAATGGCGCCGCGGATGCGCGCGGCGGCGAAACCGGCGAAGGGCACGCCGCGGGCGGCGTCGAAACGGTCACGCGCTTCGACCCAACCGAGGGCGCCGAGCGAAACCAGCTCGTCGCGATCGACGTGGCTCGGCAGGCGGCAGGCGATCGACGCGGCGATCTGTCGCACCAGCTTCATCCCCGCGATCGGATCGTCGGGCGAGCAGCGCTCGACGTCGTTGGCCGGAGCGATGTGGAGCAGATCGTCGAAGGAGACATTCGGCTTCGCCGTCGTCGTCGTCGTCGTTTCCATGTCCGCGAGCTAATGCACGCCGCTTGCCAGAAATTCCGGTAAGCAGGCACACCGCAGGACGGGGGTCACGGTCGACGCCGTCAGCCGATTGACGCTGCCCGCCGCCGGCAAAATGGCGGGCGTCGGAAAAATGGCGCCTCAGCCGGCGAGCGCGGTGCTCTTGGCGGTCGCCGCCATCGAGGCGGCGAGCTGGGCTTCGTAGAAGGCGAGCCAGTGGCTGCGGCTGATGTCGTCGATGAGGAAGATCTCGACGCCGATGCCCTGGCCCTTGTTGGTGCGGCCGACGTAGCGCGCGGTCACGAACATGGGCAGCTCGCGATCGGGCAGCTTGAGGTTGATGTGCATCAGCGACTCGTGCTCGACGATCTGCTCGGTGCTGATGAACATGCCGTGCGCGTTGATGTCGAGGGCGGTGCACTCGATTTCGCGGCCGGCGCGGTTCCAGCTGACGTTCAAGCTCACGTTGACTCGTTCGGTTCTGCGCATCGTCGGTTCTCCCATCGAGCTCATCGGCGCCGGCGCGCGCGACTTGAGCCTGCGACAAAACGCCGCATCCCTTATCCGGCGGATTCACGGCGCATCCGCAGCGTAGTAGAGTCGACACCGGAGGCCGGTGTGAGCGCAGGTGAGCAGGCAGCCGCCGGGCAAGAGTTGCTCGCGATCGTCGCGCGGGTCGGCGCGCGCTTGTGCGCGGTTCCACTCACGCACGCGCGGGAGACCATGCGCATGCTGCCGATCGAGCCGCTCGCCGGGGCGCCGCCGTTCGTGCTCGGGCTGGCGATCATTCGCGGGCAGGCGGTGCCTGTGATCGACCTGGGCGCGCTCATCGGCGGCGGCGGTGCGCCGGCGCGGCTCATTACCTTGAACGTGGGCGAGCGCAGCGTCGCCATCGCCGTCGACGCGGTGGTCGGCGTGCAGCGGCTCGAAGGCGCGACGCTGGCGGCGGC
>DASXOU010000233.1:0-2208 GCA_036494045.1 Polyangia bacterium
CCGCACCAGCGCCGCCAGCGTGAAGAAGATGACGCCGCTGAACAGGAGGTTGGGAATGACGCTCGTCAGGTACGGCAAGAGATACGCCGCCGCGTGGTTGTGGCCGATGCGCGACTGGTCGAGCCACGGCATGAGCGCGCCGAGCCAGCAGCCGAGCCCGAGGCCGGCGAAGATCGCCAGCATGATGGCGAACGCGCCGAGAAAGCGGCCGCCGAGATATTGCGCCTTGGTGATGGGCTTGGTGAAAAAGAGCGGATAGGCGCCGTTCTCGAAGTCCTGGTAGACCGCGCGGCCGAGGACGGCGCCGGTGACGATGATTCCAAAGTGCGCGAAGATCGTGATGAACGTGTGCAGCGCGTAGGGCGAGTTGACGTTGGCCTTGCCGCCGACGCCGATGTTGACCGCGCCGCCGGGAAACGCGCCGCCGGCGACGTTCATCATCAGGAACGCGAGCGCGAAGAAGACGACGAAGTAGACCCAGGTCGACACGCGGCGCAGGCGCGAGCTGACCTCGAACCAGGCGATGGTGCCGAGCATCAGGCGGCGCTCTTGATCGTCGAGAAGTAGACGTCCTCGAGGTCGGGCTCGACGGGATCGAAGCCGGCCGGCTGCGCCGGCGCGTGCACGTGGATGAGCGGGCGGCCCTGAAACAGGCGCGTCGAGATCACGTTGTGCTCGGCTTGCATGCGCGCCAGATCGGCTTTGTCGATGAAGCGCTTCCAGATCTGTCCGCGCAGGCCGGCGATGACCTCGATCGGCTCGCCGGTGGCGAGCACCTCGCCCTTGTGGATGATGGCCATGCGGCGGCACAGATCGCTGACGTCGCCGACGATGTGCGTGGAGAGGATGACGACGACCTCTTCGCCGATCTCGGCGAGGAGGTTGTGGAAGCGCACGCGCTCTTCCGGATCGAGGCCGGCGGTGGGCTCGTCGACGATGATGAGGCGCGGGTTGGCGAGCAGAGCCTGGGCGATGCCGAAGCGCTGCTTCATGCCGCCGGAGAATCCGCCGAGCGCCTTGAAGCGGTGCTGCCACAAGTTGGTCTGCTGTAGGAGCGCCTCGACGACGCTCTTGCGCTCGCCGCGCGCGCTGATGCCCTTTAGGCGCGCGAAGTGATCGAGGAGATCGATGGCGAGGACCTTCGGGTAGAGGCCGAACTCTTGCGGCAGATAGCCGAGGATGCGGCGAACGCCGTCTTTGTCGCGGAGGAGGTCGAGCTCGCCGAGGCGCGCCGAGCCGGCGTCGGGCTCTTGCAGCGTGGCGAGGATGCGCATCAGCGTGGACTTGCCGGCGCCGTTGGGGCCGAGGAGGCCGAACATGCCGCACGGGATCGTCAGGCTGACGGACTTGAGCGCCTGCACGCCGTTGGCGTAGGTCTTCGACAGCTTGTCGATCTCGAGGTTCATCCGGCCCTCCGCGTAGAAACGCGAGAGTAGCCTATTTGATTCCGAGCGCGTTGCGGAGCGAGCGGCCGAGGCGCGTGATCGAGTTGTCGATGTCGGTGTGGGTCTCGCCGGTGAGCGGCGTGACGACGTCGAAGTAGTCGCCGAGCCAGCCCCAGTCGTCGTGGCCGATGTTGTAGTCGTGGATGGTGCCGAAGGTGTTGCGCGCGCCGGTGTCGGAGGTTCCCGTGTAGATGTTGGGCGGGCTGCCGTCCCAGAACGGGGTCCAATAGTTGACGTCGGGATCGGCGACGCCGTGGTCGGCGAGATATTGCTCGCGCTGCTCGGGCGTCCAACCTTGGGTGAAGCCGGGCGGGCCCCACTCGAGCGTCGAGGACGAGCCGACCGGCGCGCCGACGGGCAGGTTGGCGGCGACGGGGACGACGATTGGATCGCCGCTCGTCGCCGCCGGCGCGGCCGCGACTGCCGCGGTTGCGACGCTGGCGCCGGCGCAATTGGCGTCGAGCGCGACCACGCAATCGCCGCCGCGGGCGACGGTGCCGGCGACGCGGGCGCGAAACTGCTGCCACACGACGATCATCGCCACGGCCATCACCATCGCCAGGATCAGCCACTCGACCGTCGTCGCTCCGCGGACGCGTCGGCGCATGGGCGAGCGCAATTACAAATTTCACGCCACGCGTGGTGGCGCGTGATTACGCGCACGAGTGTCTACTTTGGGATCCACATCGATTCGCGGCGACTTGCCGTAGAATCACGAAGAATGCGCGAAACCTCCACGCCGCCGCCGGACGAGGACGAGCGG
>DASXOU010000234.1:0-2540 GCA_036494045.1 Polyangia bacterium
GCTTCTGATCCTCGGCAGCCTCGGCTTCTTCGTCGAGTGTGTGCACTATCTCGGGCGGCGTGACTACGTCGCGGCCATTCTGCTGCTCTTCGTCGGCGTCTCGGTGATCCACGTCGGCGCCGAGCTGGCGCGGCTGGCGCTGGTCGAGCGCGACTGATGTGGCGCGCCGCCGTCGTCGTCGCGCTCGTCGCTGGCGGTTGCACGCGCGCGACGCCCGAGGGCGCGCCGGCGGCGACGCTCAGCGCCGAAGCGCGCGACGAAGTCGTCGCCACCGTCGACGGGCGGCCGATCTTCGCCGGCGACGTGGCGCTGCAGGCGCGCGCCGCCGGCGTCGATCGCAAGACCGCGCTCGACCAGCTCGTCGACGCCGAAGCGCTCGCCGGCGAGGCGGCGCGACGCGGCTTCGATCGCGATCTCGAGGTGCGCGACGAGGCCAAGGGCGCGATGGTGCGCCGCTACTTGAAGCTCGGGTTCGAGCCGACGCTGTCGCCGGCCGACGTCCCCGACGTGGTGGTGCGCCGCGAGTATCAGCGCAACCTGCCCTACCTCGAACACGGCGTGTACGCCGACGTCTGGCACATGCTGGTGCCGGTGCCCGCCAACGCGGCGCCCGAGGTCAAGGCGGCGGCGCGGGCGCGCGCCGAGTCGCTGGCGAAGCGCGCGCGCGGCTTGTCGCTCGACGCGTTCAAGCAGCTCGGCGCCGACGAAAAGCTGCGCGTCGAGGAGATCGTGACGGCGCGCGACGGCTGGGTCGAGCGGCCGTTCTCCGAGGCGGCGTTCACCCTCGAGCAGCCGGGCGACACCTCGGGCGTGGTGCAGACCTCCTACGGCTTTCACGTGCTGTGGCTGGTGCGCTTCATCCCGCCGGCGCACGTGTCGCTCAGCGAGGCGACGCCCAAGCTCCGCGCCGCGGCCTTCCCCGAGCTGCAGAAGCGCATGTTCGCCAAACTCGTCGAAGAGGCCATGGGGCGCCACAAGATCGAGCTGCATCCGGAGCACTTGCGGTGAGCGCATTTGGCGAGATCCTGGAGACGATGGTGCGGCGCGTGCCCGGCGCCGTCGGCGCGGTATTCGCCGATTGGGAGGGCGAGCCGGTCGATCAGTTCGCGCACATCCCGCCGCTCGACATCCAGCTCGTCGGCGCGCACTGGGGCGTGGTCTGGTCGCAGGCGTCGCGGCGGCTGCAGGCGCTCGGCGCCGTCGAGGAGCTGCTCATCGAGGGCGAAAAGGCGATCGTCCTCGTACGCGCGGTGACCGATTCGTACTTCGTCGTGCTCGCCACCAAGCGCGACGCGCACCTGGCGACGGCGCGGCGCGAGCTCGAGCGCGGCGCCGAGATCCTGCGGAGCGAAATGTGAGCCGCGGCGCCGCGCTGTGCGTGCTGTTGGCCGCGACGCGCGCGTCTGCCGGCGGCGGCGATTACAAGCTCGACTCGCGCGAGTGGAATGGGCTCGGGCGCCTCGCGGACGAGGCGGCGGCGGCGGGCTGTACGATGACGGCGACCGACTCGCTCGACTGGTCGGCGCTCGAGGCGCGCGACGTGGTGTGGTTCGTCTATCCGCGCACCGCCGTCGACGGCGGCATGCTGCGCCGCTGGCTCGAGGCGGGCGGACGCGCGGTGGTCGCCGACGACTTCGGCGCCTCCGACGCGGCGCTGGCTGCGCTCGAGATCCGGCGCCTGCGCGGCGATCTCTCGTCGCCGGCGATCGACCGCTACGACGGCAACGAGGCGCTGCCGATCGCGCGCCAGACCTTGTCGACCGAGCTGTCGGTGGGCATCCCCGATCTCGTCGCCAATCATCCGGCGTTCTTCTCGGCGGCGACGCCGGCGACGTTTTCGTTCTCGCCCGGCGCCGCGCTCGTCGTCGAGGGGCGGCTGGGAAAGGGCTACTTCGTGGCCATCGCCGATCCGAGCGTGCTCATCAACAACATGCTCGACATCGACGAGAACCTGGCGTTCGCGCGCGCGCTCGTCAAGCGCACGTGCAAGCCGGGCGAGCGCATCCACCTCGTCACGCAGAGCTTCGTGGCGCGCGGCGAGCCGCCCGGCGATCTCGCGGGCACGAGCGGTGACGGCGCGTTCTCGCGCTTCAACCGCATGCTGGAGGCGATCGACGACGCCACCCACTCCGCCGTCGACGCGCGCACGCTCGGCACGCTGGCGACGGTGATGGCGGTGCTCGCGCTCGTCCTGTTCGGGCGCGCCTGGCCGGCGCCGGGGCGCATCGATGGACAGTGGACGCGGGCCGCCGCCGTCGAGAGCGGCTGGCGCGGCTGGACGCGCGACGCCACCGCGACCTACCTGCGCGACGAGGTGGCGCTGCGGCTGTCGGAGGCCCTCGGCGCGTCGGTGGCGGAGCTGCCGCCGGTGGAGATCGAGCGTCGCCTCGCCCGCGCACACGGTGCCGAGGCTGGCGCCCTGGCCGCGCGACTGTGGACGCGCCTGCGCCGCCCGCCGTTGTGGATCAGCGCGCGCTCGCTCGATGCCATGCACGCCTCGGCCACGCAGCTCTTTGATCTTCTGGCCGGGCGAGGGCAAG
>DASXOU010000235.1:0-4532 GCA_036494045.1 Polyangia bacterium
GATCTACCTCGACGCGTTCATCGACAGCGACCAGGCCGGCTTCGGCCTCTACTTCACCGGCGGCGAGTCGGGCGACGAGCTCACCTCCGATTACAACCCGGTCGCCTTCACCTCGCCCTAGATCTGCGTTACAAGAGGGCGATGCGACTCGAGGGGGGCGCGCCCGATCTCGCCGCCAGCGTCGACGGTGTCTACGTCGCGTGCGCGGGCGCCAAGCTGACGTTGTCTGCGCAGGCGACGCGCGCGGCGATCGCCGCCGTGCCGCTCGACGGGCCGGCGGACGTCGCGTTCGTCGGCGCCGATCGCTTGCTGGCGCTGGTGCGCGGCGACGAACGCACGCGGCTCGACGGCTACGCGCTGCCGTCGCTCGAGCTGGTGGCCACGCTCGAGCTCGACGATCGGCTGGTGGTGCTCGCGGCGACGGGCGGGCGCGCGCTCATCGCCACCGAGAACCTCGAGCAGCCGCGCGTCGTGGCGGTGACCACGAAGATCGTGATCGACACCATCGGGCTGCGCGAGCCGCTCTTGTTGGCGACGGCGGCGCCCGAGGATCGACTGCTGGCGGCATCGCGCACGCGCGAGGCGCAGATCGAGTGCTGGGATCCGTTTTTGCGGCGCGCGCTGTTCCGGCTCAACCTGCCGCTCTTGCCGAACGCGCAGCTGGCCGGCTTTTCGGCGCGGCGGCGCCTTCTGTGGATCGCGGCGGGCGGCGCGTCGGGGACGCTCGAGGTGTTCCGCTTCTCCGACGGACGGCTGCAGGCGCGGGTCGAGCTCGGCGCCGCCATCGTGGGCGCGGCGGGGCATCCCGATTCGTCGCGGCTGGTGGTGGCGACGCGGCCGAGCGACGGCGCGGCGGTCGAGCTGACCGAGCTCGACTTCCAGGCGGGCGAGCGGCGTCCGCTGAGCGCGCCGGTGGCGCCGCGCGCGATGTGCGTGGTCGAGGGCGAAAAGCCGGCGCTGGTGATGGTGAGCGGCGACGAGCCGCCGACGTGGATGGCGCTCGGCGCGGCCGCGACCGAAGGCAAGGCGAGCGCGGCGCCGGCGACGGCGGCGACGAAGACGGTGCATCCGCGGGTGACCAACGCGGCCGATTGGCGCGGCAAGCTGCAGGCGACGAAAGCCGCGGCGGGCGCGACGGGCGCGACGGCGACGGCGACGGCGACGGCAACAGCGGCGGCGGCGCTGGCGCCGGCGGAGGCCGAGCACGCGCCGCACTGGCGCGACGAGCTGTGCGATTGGGCCGAGCAGCAGCTGGCGGCGCCGCGCCGGATGATCGACGCGCCGGTGCCGAGCGACGACTCGCCGCTGGCGACCGTGGTCGGGCGGCTGGCGCTCGACGAGCGATCCGCGCGCGCGCTCGCGTTCGTCTATGGCGCGCGCCTCCTCGGCCACGCCGATCTGCCGGCGGCGACCGTCGCGCGCGCTCTCGGCGACGGCGACGCCGACGCGTGGGACGAAGCGCTCGGCCACGGGCTCGCGGGACGGCTCGGTCTCGTGCACGCGCGCGGCGGACGCGTGGCGCTGAGCGCGCCGGCCGGCCGCTTCCTCGACGGCGCGGCACCGCGCCTGCCGATCGTCGCCGGCAGCGCCAGCGACGCGGAATTGCCCGCCGGCGCCGTGCGCCTCGACGGCGGCGTCGAGCCGCTCGGTGAGATCGGCTCGCGGCTGGCGCGCCAGTACGGCTACGACGTGGCGCTCGTGCTCGTCGAAGGCGCAGCGCCGGCGCGCATGCTCGCGTGGAAGCTCGTCGAGGCGCGCCTGCACGGCGCCTGGCCCGTCATCGACGTCAGCACCAAGGGCAAAAAGTGGGCGCACGCGCTCGACGACGGACCGTGCGTGGTGATCGTGCGCGGCGACGAAGTGCCGGCGGCGATCGCGACGCTGCCGGCGCTATGAAAGGCGCGCGCGCCGCCGTCGTCGCGCTGGCGGTGGCGCTGGTGGTAGCGGCGCTCGGCTGGCTCGTCGCGCGCGGGCTGCATCCGCAGGCTGCCGCGCCGGCGATTGCGACGACGAGCCCGACGCCGACGCCGACCGCGCGCGGCGCATCCGATCTCGGTCACGCGGCCGCCGCGGGCGCGCGCGCTGGCGGCGCCGCGACCAAGGCGCGCGTGATCCTGACGGCGCCCTGGGGCGACGGCGCGGGCCGGCTCGGCCATCGCAGCGATCCCGAGTCGCTCGCCGTCGGCCCGATGAGCTTCGTCGTCGACGGCCGCGGCGTCGTCGTGCTCGACGGCGTCAACCGCCGCCTCGCCCGCTTCGACGCGCACGGCAAGCCATTGCCGCCGATCGCCCTCGACAACGACGCCGCCCAAGATCTGGCGCGCGCCGGCGACCGGCTCGCCGTCCTCGACCGCCTGCACGACAAGCGCGTCACGCTCTTCGACGCTGACGGCAGCACGCGCGCCACGCTGCCGCTCGCGGCCGCCGGCATCACCGAGGGCGCCGCCGCCACCGGCGTCTTCGCCGATCGCGACGGTGATCTCTATGTCGAGCGCGAGCACTCGGCGTGGCTGCCGCTCGCCGACGCCAACGGCGCACCGATCTCCACCGGCCCGGCGGCCCTCCCGCCGGCGCCCGGCCGTCCGACGCGCGACGGCCGCTTCGTCGCCGCCGCCATCGCCGATCGCGCCGCCGGCCGCGCCACGGTCACGCTCTACCCCGCCGCCGCCGCGCCGCCGGCGTGGCAAGCGACCGTCGGCTTCGCCGCGCCGATCCTGTTCATCGCGCTCCTCGACAGCGACGCCTCCGGCCGCATCTATCTCGGCGCGCACACCGGCGCGGAGTCGCCCGCGCCACCCTACGCCATCGTCGGCGAGTCGCTCACGGTCGTCGCGCTCGACGGCGGCGACGGCCACGAACTCGGGCGCCTCACGCTGCCGGCACCACCGGCGCACGAGGAAGCCTTCCGCGACTTGTACGTGGGCGACGACGGAACGATCTACTGGATGCGGCGTACCGCCGCGGGCGTGGTCGTCGAGGCCTATCGGATCTGAAGCGCTACTTCTTGCGCGACTTCTTCGCGCGGCGCTTCTTCGAGCCGTAGCCGACCTTGGGGTGCGCCTTGCGCTTGCGCTTGTGCTTGGCCTTGACCCACTTCTTGTGAGCAGCCGAACGCTGCTTGACCCGACGTTTCACCCGGCGCGCCATATCTGTGTCCTCCGACGGAGGACCATAGCAAATCTAGATTTTGGCGCGCCACTTTTGCGCAGCGTCGCGATCGACGAGCCAGCGCTGATCGGCGGCGTGCACGAGCTGAATCGGCACCGCGCCCGCCGGTCCGAGGAGCGCGGTCGCCAGCGCGTCGGCCTTCTCTTCGCCCACCGTCGTGATCATCACGTGCCCCGCGGCCGACAGCACCGGCGACGTCAGCGTCACGCGCCAGCTCTTCATCTTCTCCACGTACACCGCCGCCGCCAACGCTTGCGTCTCCTTCAGCACCGGCGTGCCGGGAAACAGCGACGCCGTGTGCCCGTCGGGTCCCATGCCGAGCAGAACGAGGTCGAGCGCCGCGTCGCGCACCAGCTTCTGCTGATACTGCGCGGCCGCCTCCTCGGGCGGACGCTCGCCCGAGATGCGGTGCACGCGATCGGCGCCGAGCGGCACGTGATCGAGGAGCGCCTCGCGCGCCATGCGATAGTTCGAATCGGGATGATCGGGCGGCACGCAGCGCTCGTCGCCGAAGAAGATCTCGACGCGCCGCCACTCCACGCGCTCGCGATACGCCGGCGAAGCGAGCAAGCGATACATCGCCTTCGGCGTCGAGCCGCCGGCGAGGGCGACGCGCACCACCGCGCGATCGGCGAGCACGCCGGCGACGATA
Source organism: Polyangia bacterium (assembly GCA_036494045.1). GTDB lineage: Bacteria > Myxococcota_A > Polyangia > Palsa-1104 > Palsa-1104 > JAQBQH01. The sequence goes on from DASXOU010000235.1 coordinate 3,821, forward strand.
GCGACGAACGCGTCCGCCGCCGCGCGCGCGACCTCCTCGGCGTTGTCGTAGACCCACACGTCGCCGCGCGCCGTTCGCGTCGGGTTCATGGCTGCACCAACGCCGCCGCGCAGGCGAGCGCGTCGCGGAACATGACGTCGCGCCCGCGCGAGCCGAGCGCCGACGCCAAAAGCTCCGCGTCCGAGTGGCTGCGCGCCGGCTGCGAGCGCGGCGGCAGATCGGGCCCGCGCACATGGATGCTGGTGTCGCGTTCGAGCGACCAGACGTCGCCACCGGCATGGAGCTCGAGCGCGGCCACGCCGTGATCGCCGCCCGGCTCCGTCGACAATTCCAGGCTCACCGGCTTGCCGTCCTGACGCTTCGCCTTCCAGCGGCGCGCGCCCTTTTCCTCGCTCGCGCGCGCGACGTCGCTCCAGCCGAGGCGCGACATCAGCCAACCGAGCGCGAGCAGGCCACGCGCCTGCGTACCGACGATGTTCGACACCACGCGCACGCGGTCGAGCCGCTCGAGCACGCTCGAGTCGCGCGGCGGATCGAACAGCGCCGCGCACATCCCGCGCAGCGGCGAAATCCCGATCCACGACAGATCGGCGAGCTGCAGCTCCGGCTCGCGCGCGCCGATCGCGCACAGATCCAGGAGGCCGCGCTCGCTCTCGAGCTTGCGCGTGTCGACGATCAGCCGATCGGCCTGATGCACGAGCTCGCGCACCAC
>DASXOU010000236.1:0-4315 GCA_036494045.1 Polyangia bacterium
GGCCGCGCTGGCGCGTCGCGCGCACGCCGACGAGGAGACGCCGGCGCCGGCGCAGTCGTATCAGTCGACGGTGCATGCGCCGTTGCCGCAGACGGTGATGACGTCGATCGATGCGACGCAGCCGTCGGCGCGCCTGGTGTCGGTAGCCGATCTGCTCGAGGGGCAGAGCGGCGTGTTCGTCAAATCGCGCGGCGGCCTCGGGTCGTTTACTTCAGTCTCGATTCGCGGCTCGGAGGACAACGAGGTCGCCATCCTCATCGACGGCATGCCGCTGACGCGCGCGGCGGCGGGCGTGATCGATCTGTCGGCGCTGTCGGTGGCCGGGCTCGAGCGCGTGGAAGTGTGGCGCGGCGTGCCGCCGATCGAGTTCGGCGCCGAAGCCGTCGGCGGCGCGATCAACCTGGTCACGCGGCGCGGCGGCCTGGTTCCCGAGCTGCGCCTGTCGGTGGGCGCCGGATCGTTCGGCGCGCGCGCGGCCTCGGCCGGCTGGAGCGGCACGGATCACGGCCTGCGCATCGATCTATCGGCCGCGTACAACGGCGCCAGCGGCGACTTCACGTACTACGACACGGCCGGCACGCTCTTCAATCAGTCGGACGATCGCATCAGCACGCGCCACAACAACGACTTCGATCAGGGCGCCGTCGACGCGACGGTGAGCGGGCGCCACTGGCGCATCGGCACGCACGGCTACATCAAGCAGCAGGGCGCGCCCGGCGTCGGGCTCGCCGGCGCCGAGTCGCTGCACGCGCGGCTGGTCTCGGCGCGCGCGCTCGCCGACGGCGACGTCGACGGCAGCATCGGCGCGTGGCGCTGGCGGCTGGCGTCGTCGCTGCTGTACGAGCGGCTCGGCTTTTCCAATCCGCCCGGCGACGAGGCCGGTCCCTTCGGCGCCGCCGTCAGCGAAGCGCAGGCGCTCTCCGAAGGGCTCTACGCGCGCGTGCGCGTGCCCTGGGGAAAACATCAGCGTTGGCTGATCCTGGCCGATCTACGCGGCGAGGAGCGCTGGCCCACCGATCTCTTGTTTCTGTCGCAATCGGGCGGCGCGTCGGAGCGATTGATCGGCGGCCTCGGCGTCGAGGACGAGCTGCGCTTCTTCGACGAGCGGCTCACCGTCACCGCCGGCTTGCGTCTCGACGGCGACTACAATCGCGTCTCGGTGCCGCTCACCGGCGCGCTGGCACCGACGAGCGCGGTCGAGCCCACCGGCCGCGTCACCGCGCGGCTCGCGGTCAATCGCTGGCTGGCGCTGCGCGGCGCCGCCGGCCGCTTCGTGCGCTTTCCGACGCTGCTCGAGCTCTTCGGCGACGGCGCCTTCATCCTGCCGCAGCCGACGCTAGTGCCGGAAAAAGCGTGGGCCGGCGACGTCGGCGGCACCGTGCAAGCCGACACGCACCGCTTGCACGCGACGCTCGAAGCCACCTTCTTCGGCCGCGCCGTCGACGACACCATCGTCTACCTGCCGGCGTCGCGCGCCTCGACCGCGCAGAACATCGGACCCACGCGCATGCTCGGCGTCGAAGTGCGCGCGCAGGCCGCGTTCAGCCGCTATTTCGCGGCGCGCGTCGATTACTCGTACACCGACGCTCGCGAGCTCACCGGCGCCGGCGGACAGATTCCCGGCCGCCCGCAGAATCAGCTCACGCTGCGCGCCGACGCCAAGCTGGCGCCGTTCGGCATCTGGTACGAGCTCGAGTTCGTCGATCGCCTCTATCGCGATCCGGCCAACGACGCGTGGATCCCCGCGCGCACGCTGCACGCGATCGGCGCTTCGTTCGATCACAAATGGATCCAGCTCACCGTCGAGATCCGCAACCTCGCCGACCTGCGCGTGGTGCAGCTCCCCGCCGGCGGCACCACCGTTCCGAGCCCGCTCGTCGACTACTTCAACTACCCACTTCCGGGGCGCGCGATCTACGCGACGCTCGTCTTTCGCAAATGAAGGAGACCAAGACCATGCTCAGGACTACTGCATTTCTCGTCGCTGCCGTCGTCGTCGTTGGCGGCTGCGGCAACAACGGCATCAAGCCGGCGCCGCCCAGCGTACGCGGCTGCTGGGGCAGCGGCTGCGCGATGGTGACCACGTCGCACTACAACCCCGACTTCAGCGGCGTCGGCACGCTCAACGCCGTCGACATGGCGCAGTCGAAGATCGTAAAGGCGATCGACACCTCGCTCGATCCCGACGTCACCATGTACGCCTCGGCCGACGACAACAAGCTCTACGTCCTCAACCGCACCATCGGCTCGTTGCGCCGCTACGACTTCGCCATGCTCGACGTCGAAGAGGAGATCGCGACCGGCTCGTCGGACGCGCCCAACACGACGTCGGCGCCGTTCGACTTCTGGCGCGATCCGGCGTCGACCAAGATCTTCGTGACGCTCGCCGGCAACGACGCCGCGCACGCGCTCGGCGTGCTCGACGAGTCGATGCCCGACGGCGGCGTCACCGCGTTCGTGAACGTGCCGGCCGACGCCGCCGACAGCGACGGCAACCCCGAGCTGTCGTCGCTGTACGCGTGCAACGGATCGATCTACGCGCTGTCGCAGAGCTACACATACATGGGCGCGGACGTCAGCTACGCCGAAGGGCGCATCGCGATCGTCGACGTCAAGACCAACACGTTCTCCGGGTTCATCACGCTCGCCGGCAAGAACCCGGGCGCCATCGTCGCCGAGGGCGATGACTGCAGCAAGGTGCTGGTGGCGACGTCGGCGGATCTGACCACGCCGCCCGACGGCACGGCCGGCATCGAGCGCGTCGATCTCACGGCGAAGACGACGTCGGGCTTCATCACGCTCGACACCGCGCTCGGCGGGCGCCCGTTCTCGCTCACCAAGGTCTCGTCGAAGCTATGGTACGTCGGCATGTACTTCGACCCGCAGCCGGATGCGACCGGCAAGCTGGTGCTCGGCTCGGCCAAGGTGGTGGCGTACGACCCCTCGACGAGCAGCGTCGGCGGTGACGCGACCGGCAAGGCCGGCTTCATCAACTTCGTGCAACTCGGGAACGACCAGGAGCTCTACGTCGGCGTCGGCGCCTTCGCCGGCACCAGCGACTCGACCAAGCTGGCGCAGGGTCTCTACATCGGCAAGGCCGACGGCTCGATGATTTTGACGGCGCCGATCGATCTCGGCGACACGCCCTCGGCGATCGCCTTCCAGCCGTAACGCGTTCGCCCCTTCCGCCTCGCCGTCGCGGCGCTAGTCTTTGAGTATGCTTCTGGCAGCCGCGCAAATCGTTGGTGACTCGAGAGCCGACCACTGGCTCATCGCCGTGGCGTGGGTGGGCATCGTCGTCATCGCGGCCATCATCCTCGTCGCTGCCGCGCGCCGCCCGCTCTCGCACTGAGTGAGCGCCCGGCCGCTCGGCGCGACACGGCGGTGGCACAGCCGCGCGTGTGCCATGGTTCGTGCCAGGCGTCCGACGGCGGCGCGCGCGTCCCGACGGCTCGTTACGCGCGGTCCGGCGCTTGCTTTGCGGGCGGCCCATGCGAAAAATACTGGGCCTCCTGTTCGCGTCCACGCTCCTTGCCTGCACCGCCGCGCCGCCACCGACGGGCGAGCTCGATTCGCCGGTGCTCGCCAAATCGACCGGGTTTCGCTGGACCAATCCCATCGACTACGAATGGGACAGCAGCGTCACCAGCAGCATGCAGAGCGACATCGTCACCGGCCTGCAGCAGTACACAGATCTGACGACGCTGACGTTCCACCACGGCATCGAGCCCGGCCGCCCGCACATCCAGTACACGGTGCAGAACCCGTACGGCGGCAACGGCTCGTACACCGATCCCGTCGATCCCACGACCGGCACCACGATCCACTTCGCACCCAGCATCAGCGCGCGCTCCGTCGTCCACGAGACCGGCCACGCGCTCGGCCTCTCGCACGAGCAGAAGCGCCCCGACGCCGCCAACACCGTCAGCTACGACATCAACTGCGCCGTCGAGCCGACGCAGTTCGCCACGCTCACCGGCAGCGACGTCGAGACCTTCGGGCCCTACGACATCGACTCGGTCATGGAGTACTCGTCCGAGCAGGGCTGCGTGAAGACCGCGTCGGGCACGGGCGGCGTCAACAACACCGGCTGCGTCTGCTTTCCGCTCGTGACGAAGGGCCACTCGCACACGAGCATGAGCGGCTACATCCCGCTCTCGCCGCAGCTCTCGATCGAGGACATCAACGGCCTGTGGCACATGTACGGGCCCAAGCTCGGCAAGAGCGAAGAGGGCGACAAGCTCGGCGCCGCGTTCGCCGTCGGTGACTTCGACCACGACGGCTACGACGACCTCGCCGTCGGCGCGCCCGGGGA
>DASXOU010000237.1:0-6725 GCA_036494045.1 Polyangia bacterium
AGGACGACGCCGGCGGTGATGAGAATGTTGGCGAGCGAGACCGGCAAGAGGCGCTTCCAGCCGAGGTTCATGAGCTGATCGGGACGGAAGCGCGGCATCGTCCAGCGCACCAGCAGCTGGAACCAGCAGAACATGATGACCTTGAGGCCCCAGGCCGTCGTCTGCAAGAGCAGCACGATGCCGTGCGGCACTTGCAGCGCGTGCGAACCGAGGTGGAAGCCATCGGTGTAGAGGAACGGCACCTGCCAGCCGCCGAAGAACACCGTCGCCATGATCGCCGAGAGGAAGACGACCTCGATGAACTCGGCGAGGAAGAAGATGCCGAAGCGCATGCCCGAGTACTCGACGAAGTAGCCGATGACCTCGTTCTCGCCTTCGGGGAGATCGAACGGCGTGCGCTTGGTCTCGGCCATCGCCGCGGTGAAGAAGAGGATGGCGCCGAGCGGCTGCTTGACGATGCCCCAATCGATCGGGTTCGGCCCTTGCGCGTAGACCATCGCTTGCGGCTCGAGCGTGCCGTAGACGAGGAACGCGCCCAAGATGGCGAGGCCCATCGTCACTTCGTACGACATCATCTGCGACGAGGCGCGCAGGCCGCCGAGGAGCGACCACTTGTTGTACGAGGCCCAGCCGGCGAGCGTGGTGCCGTAGACGGCGAGCGAGGCGATCGCGAAGTAGAAGATGAGCCCGACGTCGAAGCCGGGCGCGGTCTGCAGCACGATCTTTCCGCTGCAGCTCGCGACCTGCGCGTCGGTCATGACTCGCGTCATCCCGCTCCAGCAGGCGGTCGCGCCGAAGGGCACGATGGCGAAGGTCACGAACACCGGCACGATCGCCATGAGCGGCGCCAGCGTGAAGAGGAAGCGGTTCGCCTTGGCGGGGACGAAGTCTTCCTTGAAGATCATCTTGAGCGCGTCGGCGACGAAGTGCGGAATGCCCCAGCCGCGCCAACCGAGCACGGCGGCGCGATTGGGGCCGATGCGGTCCTGCATCATCGCCGACTGCTTGCGCTCCATCCACGTCAGGAGCGACGCGATCGGCATGACCACGACCAGGATGAGGAGCGCCAGCTTGATGAGCGCCTGGAACCACGGGTCCATCGCCCACGTGCCCCAGTCGTGCGAGCCGACCCACGGCAGCACGAAGCCGATGACGCCGACGAGCGCCGCCGCCATGCCGGCGAAGGCGGCCGCGGGAATCGCAAATAAGAGGATCAAACCCATGTCGATTTTTGCTCCGCTCGCTCACTGCGGCGCGGCGCGCCAAGTCGGCTCGCTGCACTCGCCTCCCGGGCGCGAAGACCCCGCGCCTGCGTTCTCTCGCTCATTAGCCTCTCGAAGCCGCGAAACGAAGTTGGATCGGCAGCACCTCGCGCCCGAAGCTCGCGTTGGCGAACTCGGGCACCGCGCCCTTGAGCTCGGCGAAGAGCGCCTTGGCCGTCGGGGCGCCGACGTCGACGCCGAGCCGCTTGGCGATGAGCGCGATCAATTCGTAGTGCGGGCGCGCTTCGCCGGGCGGCTCGACGGCGGCGCGGATGCGCTGCACGATGCCCTTGGCGTTGGTGAACGTGCCGTTGACCTCGGCCCACGACGACGCGGGCAGGAGCACCGACACCTTGTCGCTGAGGAAGTTGTCGTGCGGCGACTGGTAGACGACGTCGAGCTTGCCGAGCGCGGCGAGCGCTTCGTCGTCGAGGGCGACGTGATCGCCGAGGATCCAGAGCCCGCGCACCGAGCCGGCGGCGATGTCGGCGTTGAGCTGCTGCGTGCCCTTGGCTTTGCCGACGACATTGGCGAGGATGCGCGCGCCGGCGGTGTTCGGGTTGACGTCGGCCGAGCGCAGGATGTCGTCGGCGCGCTCGGGCTTGGGCGGACGGCCCGCGAGGTACACGTGCGTGATGCCGAGCGCCTTGGCGACTTTGGCGAGGAGATAGTTGTCCTCGTTGGTGGCCTGCGCGTTCAAGACCACGCCGACGAGCTCGCGGGGCACGCCGGCGAGCCGCTCGGCGGCGAACGCCAGCGCCTTGTCCATCGACGTGGTCTCGCCGCCGATGCGCGGCGCGGCGACGCGCGCCGTGTCGATCTCCTTGTACGTGAAGCGGCCCTCGTCGCACATCCAGAACTGGTTGACGTCGTGGTTCTCGCGCGGCACGAGGCGATAGATCTTGCCGCGCGCGTGGTGCACCTCGTCGTTGCAGCCGGTGGCGCAGCCGGCGCACACCGACGGCGTGGTGTAGAGCTCCCAGGCGCGCATGGCGAAGCGGAAGTCCTTGGCCGTGAGCGCGCCGACCGGGCAGACGTCGACGGTGTTGAGCGAGTAGGGGTTGTCGAGCCGCTTGCCGGGCGCGACGGTGAGCTGCTCGCGATCGCCGCGGAACGCCATCTCGAGCTGATGATCCTTGGCGACCTCGTCGCAGACGCGGATGCAGCGCGTGCACAGGATGCAGCGCTCGGCGTCGAGGACGATCTCGGGGCCGAGGTCGACGACCTTGGGCTTGTGCACCTTGCCGGTGTCGACGCGCGAGGGCGAGCCGTCCCACTCCTGATACATTTTTTGTAGCGTGCACTCGCCGGCCTTGTCGCAGATCGGACAATCGACCGGATGGTTCACCAGCGTGAACTCGAGCATCTGCGCGCGCGCGGTCACCACCTTCTCGCTCTCGGTGAGGACGTCCATGTTCTCGGCGACGGGCGTGTAGCACGACGGCGCGAGCTTGGGCTGGCCCTTGACCTCGACGAGGCACTGGCGGCACACCGCAGGCGACGACAGCCCGGGGTGATAGCAGAAGTACGAGATGCTGGTGCCGAGCGTGCGCGCGGCGTCGAGGACGTTGGTTCCCTTGGGAACCTGAACGGAGCGTCCGTCGATCTTCAGCGTGACGAGATCGGGGTGTGCGGGAGTCTCAGCCATTAGCGGTCACACTCGCCGCCGATCATGTTCATCATGTCGAAGGTCGGCACGATGTCGGCGATCGGTTTGTTGACGATCATTTCCTGCAGCGCGCTGGTGATGATGAAGCACGGCCCGCGCACGCGGCACTTGTAGGGACGGCCGGTGCCGTCGCTGACGATATAGAAGGCGAGCTCGCCGTTGCCGCCTTCGGTGTACGAGTAGACCTCGCCCGGCGGAACCTTGACGCCGTCGACGATGATCTTGAAGTGCGAGATCATCCCCTCGATCGAGTTGTACACGTCGGCTTTGGGCGGCAGGATGATGCGCGGATCGTCGAGGCAGACCGGCCCTTCGGGGATCTGCTTGAACGCCTGCTCGAGGATGCGCATCGACTGGCGCGCCTCTTCCATGCGCACGATGTAGCGATCGAAGTTGTCGCCCTTCGATCCGATCGGCACGTCGAAGTCGAAGCGATCGTAGACGAGATAGGGATGCGCCTTGCGCACGTCGTAGTCGATCCCCGTCGAGCGCAGACACGGGCCGGTCCAGCCGTATTGGAGCGCGCGCTCCTGCGTGATGACGCCGGTGCCGTCCATGCGATCGCGGAAGATGCGGTTCTCCCACAGCGAGTCGTGGATGTCTTTGAGCACCACGTTGATCTTGGGAAAGAGCGCCAGCACCTTCGGGATGAAGTCGGGCGTGAGATCGTAGGCGAGCCCGCCGACGCGCACGTAGCTGTGGGTCATGCGCGCGCCCGAGAGCTCCTCGAGCATTTCCCAGATCCACTCGCGGGCCTTGATGCCCCAGAAGTAGATGGTCATGGCGCCGAGCTCCATCGCGCCCGCCGACATGCAGGTCAGGTGATCGGCGATGCGCGACAGCTCGCCGACGATGACGCGGATGTACTGCGCGCGCTCGGGCACGCGCTCGGCGATGCCGAGCAGCTTCTCGACGGCGAGCGCGTAGCCGACGTTGTTGAGCATCGGCGAAACGTAGTTCAAGCGATCGGTGTAGGGGAAGACCTGCGTATAGGTCGCGTGCTCCGATTCCTTCTCGAAGCAGCGATGCAGATAGCCGACCTGCACGTCGGCGTCTTTGACGGTCTCGCCCTCGACGGTGAGGATGATGCGCACGGTGCCGTGCATCGCCGGATGCGACGGGCCCATGTTGAGCGTCATCGGCTCGGTGGGCATCGGATCGACTTCTTGATCGAGATCCTCGACGTCCTGGATGCCGAGGGTCATCTTTCGCGTTTCAGCCATGTGTTCGCTAGACCTCGTCGGGCGGACGGCGCACGAGCGGTTGGCGCTTCTCTTTGGGATAGTCCTTGCGCAGCGGGTGACCGACGAACTCTTCGTACATGAGGATGCGGCGCAGATCGGGATGGCCGCGGAACTTGATGCCGTAGAGATCCCAGACCTCGCGCTCCATCCAGTTGGCCGAGGCCCACAACGTGACCGCGCTGTCGCACGCGGGCGACGAGCCGTCTTCCGGCTCGGCGACGAGCGCCTTGACGCGCAAGCGGGCGCCGGTCTTGAACGAGCGCAGGTGATAGACGACCTCGAAGCGCGGCTCGCGGCCGAAGTAGTCGACGGCCGTCAGATCGGCGAGGAAGTTCATCGCCACTTCGGGATCGTCCCGCAGCGTCTGCAGCGTCTTGAGCGCGTTGGTGCCGTCGACGACGAGGGTGTCGTCGCCGCGATACGAATGCGTCGAGACCACGACGGCGCCGAGGAGCTCTTTGGCGCGGTTGAGCGCTTCGACGCTCACGAGCGCACCTTCACGGGATCACCTTGAGCTTGCCCTTGGCCCGGAGGAGCTCGTCGTGCTCCTTGCGCTCGCGCACCTGCACGAAACCGCGCTTCTCCTGGATCTTGTCCTGCAGCATGATGAGCCCGTCGAGCACCTGCTCGGGGCGCGGCGGACAGCCGGGGATGTAGACGTCGATCGGGATGCACTGATCGGCGCCCGGCATCGTCGAGTAGTTCTGGTAGAAGCCGCCCGTCGAGGCGCAGACGCCGAAGGCGACGGTCCACTTGGGCTCGCACATCTGCTCGTAGATGCGCCGCAGGACCGGACCTTGGCGCTCGGTTATTGTACCGACGACAATAAGTAGATCGGCCTGGCGCGGCGAGAAGCGCGGGAACTCGGCGCCGAAGCGCGCGACGTCGTACTTGGGCGCCCACACGGCCATGAACTCCATGCCGCAGCAGGCGGTGACGAACGGATATTGGAACAGCGAATACTTGCGCGCCCAGTTGACCGCGTCGCCGAGTCGCGACGTATAGAATTCTAGCCCCATCCGATGGCCTTCTTCCTCCAGCAGTACGCGAGCGCGACGACGAGCAGCGCGATGAACACGATCATCTCGCCGAGACCGAAGAACGTGACGCCCGACGGGCAGGTGGTGCCGACGAGCGCGCCGCTGCACGAGAGCTTCCGATACAAGACCGCCCACGGGTACATGAAGGCGGATTCGATGTCGAACACGAGGAACAGGATCGCGACCTGGTAGAACTTGACCGAGAAGCGCACGCGCGGCGAGCCGATCGGCTCCGAGCCGCACTCGAAGGGCGCCAGTTTTTCCGCGGTCTCGTGCTTGGGGCCCATGAACATGGCCAGCGCGAGAAAGACGAGACCGAAGCCGATTGCGAACAGGAGGGAGACCAGGATCGGGCTGTAGGTGACGGCCATCGCGCGGGAATATAGAGAGGCGCCGTCACCGTGTCAAACGACGTTGCTACGTGATAGTTATTGTAGATGTGACGCGACCACCGCCGACGGATCCGCGCAAGACCGCAAAGGGTCGTCCCTCCCATACTAATGATCGCCACGGAGACGACGGGCCCACGTCGATCGACGGACCGCGCATCAAGGAGGCCGTCACCAACGTCGACTCGAACCGGCTCGGCGAAAACACCAACGTCGATGGGCCGCGCGTGGCCGCGCCGATGGACGTGCGCGACACCGCGCGCGCCGGGTTTGCGCACGAGCCGCACAACGAGATCGATCGCGACGACGACGACGAGGACGCCGACGAGGATCCGACGGTCTATCGCGGCGACAAGCCGCAGAAGCCGTCGTCGTCGCGACGCTTGTCGCCGACCTTGATGCGCATCTTTCAGCGCAAGCGCGAGCAGATCGGGCTGTCGATCGCGCAGGTCGCCAAGCTCACCGGCATCGAGGTCGAGGAGCTCACGCGCTTCGAAGGGACCAACGGACAGCATCGGCTCGTCTACGATCACGCGGTGCTGCTGGCGCGCGTGCTCGGCGTGGCGCCCAAGGACATGCCGGGGTTGCGCTCGGCCAAGGAGTCGCGCGACGCCGTCGGCGCGGCGCTCGGATCGTTGCAGACGACGCTATGCACGGGGCCGCTCTTGACGTTCGAGGGCAAGTCGGGCGAGCGCTTCGGCGGCGATCTCGAGCGCGTGGGCACGACGCCGCACTTCGGCGTGCGCATCGGCGACGCCTCGCTCGGCGACGCCTGGCCGCGCGGGGCGCTGCTCGGCTTTCTGATGGATGCCACGCCGTCGCCGGGCGACGTGGTGCTGGTGCGGCACAAGCGCACCAAGCAGATCGCGCTGCGCCGCGCGACCGGACAGGCGTGGGCGCCGCTGGCGTCGTGGCAGCCGGCGTTTCCCGTCGGTGGCGATTGGCTGCCGCTCGCGCGCTTGCAAGTGGTCCTGGCGCGCGCATAGCGTTGCCTTCGCAATGCCGCTCATCCCCATCGTCGCTTACAGCGTCGCGTCGACGTTGAAGCTGAAGGATCTGGTGCCGCTGTTCGGCGCCGGCGAGGCGCGCGTCGAGCAGGATCGGCTCTTGGCCACGCTCGG
>DASXOU010000238.1:0-7176 GCA_036494045.1 Polyangia bacterium
GGCCACGCCGCCGCGCCCGGCGCGCCCGTCCTCTGGCTCGCCTGCGACGTGGCCCGCTTCGCCGACGCGCGCCACCTCCACGCCGCCGTCGAGCGCGAGCTCGGCGTCCCCGACATCCTCGTCAACAACGCCGGCGTGGTCGTGCGCGCGCGCCTCGACGAGACCAGCGAGGCGCAGTGGCGCGACGTCCTCGGCGCCAACCTCGACGGCACCTTCAACGTCACGCGCGTCTTTCTGCCGCAGATGCGCGCGCGCGGCGGCGGCCGCATCATCAACATCGCCTCGATCAGCGGCCGCCAGGGCACCGCGCGCCTGACCGCCTACTGCGCCGCCAAGCACGGCGTCGTCGGGCTGACGCGCGCGCTCGCCGAGGAGACGCGCGACGCCGGCATCCAGGTCAACGCCATCTGCCCCGGCTCCGTCGACACCGACATGCTCGCCGGCTCCGGCTTCCCGCCGCTGATGCCGCCCGACGACGTCGCCGGCGTCGCCTTGTGGCTCGCCGCCGCCGCCCCCGCCGCGCTCACCGGCGCCTGCATCGACGTGTTCGGCTGATGGCGCCGCTGCCGCCACAATCGCCGCTGCCGCCGATTCCGCCGCGCTGGCCGCGCCTGCCCCTCTTCCCGCTGCCGAACGTGCAGCTCTTCCCGCACGCGCTGTTGCCTCTGCACGTCTTCGAGCCGCGCTATCGCGACATGGTGCGCGACGCCATGGCCGGCGAGCGCCTCATCGCCATCGCCGCCTTCGAGCCCGGCTACGAGGCCAACTATCACGGCCGCCCGGCCGTGCGCCCCATCATCGGCGTCGGCGCCATCGTCGGCCATGAAACCATCAGCGACGACGGCCGCGCCAACATCGTCCTGCGCGGCCTCGGGCGCGCGCGCATCGAGCGCGAGCTGCCGCCCGACCAGGCTTATCGTCTCGTCGACGCCGCCACCGTCGGCGATGAGCTCGCCGCCGGGCTCGACGAATCGTCCGCGCGCGACACGCTGGTGCTGCTCGCCGATCAGCTCGCGCTCAAGCTGCCCTCGGGCGGCGAGACGCTGCGCGAGCTGGCGCGCTCACAGCCCGAGCTCGGCGCGCTCGTCGACGTCCTCAGCGCCGCGCTGGTCACCGATCCCGACGATCGCCAGCTCCTCCTGGAAACCCTCGACGTCGCCGCGCGTGTCGACCGCGTGAGCAACGAGATCGCCACCGTGCTCACCCGCCTCACCTCCAGCGACGGCCCGTCGAACTGAGGTTCGAAATTTCGAACGCGTGTTCGAAATCAGTCGTTGGCGAGGATCGCCAGCGTGTGCGCTAGCGCGGCCACGCCCTGCGCCAGATGGCGCGGCTCGGTCGCCTCCGTCGGGCAGTGCGACTTGCCGCCGATCGAGGGCACGAAGATCATCGACGACGGCACGATCTCCGCCATGTGCAGCGCATCGTGGATCGCCCCCGACGGCATCCGCATCGATCGCAGCCCCGCCGCCGCCGCGCCGCGCTCGACGGCGGCGATGGCCAGCTCGTGCATCGGCCCCGGCTCGACGCGCTGCAGGAGCTGCTGCTCGAGCTCGACGGCGCGCTTGTCGCCGATGCCGTGCAGCGACGAGACCACCCAATCATCGAGCGCCGACAGCAGCGTCGCCGTCGGCGCGCGCAGATCGCAGATGGCGTCGACGCGCCCGGGAATGATGTTCTTACCGCCCGGCTCGACGGTCAGCTTGCCGACGGTGCCGACGGCGCCGCCGCCGACCTCGCGCGCCGCGCGCTCGATCCCGAGCGCCCACTCGGCCGCGGCCAGAAGCGCGTCGCGGCGCAGGTTCATCGGCGTCGCGCCGGCATGGTTGGCGTCGCCGAGGAAGGTCACCGTGCGCTGCACGAGCCCGGCGATCGTCGTGACGGCGCCGATCGGCAATTCCGCCGCCTCGAGCACGCCGCCCTGCTCCACGTGCAGCTCGACGAAGGCGTGGATCGCGCCCGGCGCCGCCTTGGCCGCGATCGGCTCGCCGTCGTCGCCGTAGGTCAAGAGCGCGTCGCGATAGACCACGCCGTCGGGATCGACGAGCGCCAGCACGCTCTCCACCGACACGTGGCCCGACACGGCCGCCGATCCGATCGTGCCGCGCCGAAAGCGCGACCCCTCCTCGCCCACGAACACGATCACCTCGAGCGGCCGCCTGGTGCCGATGCCGGCGGCGTCGAGCGCCTCGAGCGCGCACACCGCGCCGACCACGCCGAGCGGACCGTCGAGCTTGCCGCCCGACGGCACCGAATCGAGGTGCGAGCCCGACATCACCACCGGCTCGCGCGACTCCCAGGTCGCGCCATCGCGCGCGCGGCGCCGCCCGCGCAGGTTGCCCACTTCGTCGTGGCGCACGTCGAGCCCGGCCGCACGCATGCGCCCGGCCACGTACGCGCGCGCCTCGGCATCTTGCCGCGACAACGCCTTGCGCGTGATGCCGCCGTCGCCGCCGAGCCCGATCTTGCCGAGCGCCTCGAGATCGGCGAGCAGCTGCCGCTCGTCGATTCGAACCTCTGTTCCACTTTTCGAACCGCTGTTCGAAATTGTCATCGCGCCATCACCGGATCTGGACGAGCCCCGCCGCGCGCCGCCCCGTGCCGCCGCCCGGCCCATTGTTCTTCGCGATCTCGCCGGCCACCTTCGCCGCCAGCGACATGAAGATCTTGGCGTGCTCCGACTCGGGCGCGCCGACGACGACCGGCCGCCCGGCGTCGCCGCCGTGCCGCACCTTGGAATCGATCGGCACCTCGCCGAGGAACAGCGTCCCCAGCTCCTTGGCCAGCTTCTTGCCGCCGCCACGCGCGAAGATCTCGTCGTGATGCCCGCAGGCCGGGCAGGTGTAGTAGCTCATGTTCTCGACGACGCCGAGGATCGGGATCTCGACCTTCTTGAACATCGAGACCGCCTTGACCACGTCGATGAGCGCGATCTCCTGCGGCGTCGTCACCACCACCGCACCGCTGACCGGGATGAGCTGCGACAGCGAGAGCTGCGCATCGCCCGTCCCCGGCGGCAGATCGATCACCAGATAATCGAGCGTCCCCCAATCGACGTCCTCGACGAACTGCTGGAGCAGCTTGTGAATCATCGGCCCGCGCCACACCACCGCGCCATCGCGCTCGACGAAGAATCCGACCGAGATGACCTTGATCCCCCAATGCACCGACGGCGTGATCTTCTGCCCCGCCTGCTGCCCCGGCGGCACGTCGGGCTCGCCGAGCATCGTCGGCACCGACGGCCCGTACACGTCCGCGTCGAGGAGCCCGACAGTCGCGCCGTGCTGCCGGAGCGCCAGCGCCAGGTTCGTCGCCACCGTCGATTTTCCCACGCCGCCCTTGCCCGCCGCGACGGCGATGATGTTCTTCACGCCCGCCAGCCGATCGCCGCCCGGCTTGTTGACCTTGGCCGTCACCTCGGCCGTAACCTCGAGCTTCACCTCGCCGGCGCCGGCCGCCGTCGCCGCCTCGCGCACCGCCTTCTCGATCTCCTCGCGATGCGGATGCGCCGGCGTCGGCAGCTTCAAGTTGATGCGCGCCTTGTCGCCGTCGCCGAGCACGTCCTTGACGTAGCCGAGCGCGACGATGTCTTTTCCGAACAGCGGGTCCTGCACCTTCGTGAGCGCAGCCCGCAACTTCTCGACGTCGAGTGCCATATTTCCTTTTTCGAACGGCCGTTCGAAATTTCGAACCGGCGTTAAGAGTGATGGCCGAGCTTGGCCTTCTTCACGACGAGATAGTCGCGATTGTGCTCGTTGGGCCCGCCCCAATGCGGCACGCGCCGCGCCACCGAGATGCCCGCCTTCTCCAGCCCCGCGCACTTGTCGGGATTGTTGGTCATCAGCGCCACCGACGACACGCCGAGATCGCGCAGGATCGACGCCGCCAGATCGTAGCTGCGCAAGTCGGCGGCGAACCCGAGCTGCTCGTTGGCCTCGACGGTGTCGGCGCCCTCGGCTTGCAGCGCGTACGCTTTGATCTTGTTGCCGAGCCCGATGCCGCGCCCCTCTTGCCGCAGGTAGACGACGACGCCGCGCCCGGCCTCTTCGATCGCCGCCAGCGAGCGGTCGAGCTGCTCGCGGCAATCGCACTTGAGCGACCCGAGCGTCTCGCCGGTCCAGCACTCGGAGTGCACACGCGCCATCACCGGCTCGCCGCCGCGCAACCCATCGAGCGGCCCGGCGACGATCGCGACATGCTCGCGCTCCTCCGCACGCCGTCCGCTCTCGCGGTAGACGACCACCGTGAGCGTGCCATTGTGCGTCGGAATCGAAGCTTCGGAATAACGGGAAACAGATGTTTCGGGAACGGACATCGCGCTCCTTGACGTGGAATTATCGTAGATTAGACTGTTTCATTGTCAACGCGGACGTTATCGCGTTAGGTGTGCCAAAGGGTGTAACAGATGGCGCTTCGCCCGATCGTGAAATATCCCGACAACTTCTTGCGCTCGGCGACCGCCGCGGTCGCCGCCGTCGACGACGAGACCAAGAAGCTCGTCGCCGACATGGTCGAGACCATGTATTCGAAGAACGGCGCCGGCCTCGCGGCCATCCAGGTCGGCTCCGACAAGCGCATCTTCATCGTCGAAGCGTCGATCACCGGCGGCGACGAGAACGATCACCCGGTCGTCTTCATCAACCCGAAGATCGAGTGGCTCTCCGACGAGACCGAGACCAGCGACGAAGGCTGCCTCTCGTTCCCCGGCATCTACGTGCCGATCAAGCGCTCGTTGCGCGCGCGCGTGCGCGCCACCGGCCTCGATGGCCAGGAATTCGTCGCCGAAGGCGAAGGGCTCTACGCCCGCGCCATGCAGCACGAGCACGACCACCTCATCAACAAGCTGCTCATCGACTACGTCGGTCCGCTCAAGCGCCAGATGATCAAGCGCAAGATGGAGCGTATGACCGACGAGGAAGCCGACGAGCTGCAGGCGCTCGGCGAGTAATTTGAACCGCCGTTCGAATTTTCGATGACAGGCACCGTCCAGATCCGCAACGTCGAGTTCCAGGGCAAACACGGCGCCTCGGCCGACGAGCGCCGTTCGTCGCGCCGCTTTCAAGTGGACGTCGATCTGCTGGTGCCGATGGCGCGCGCCATCGAGAGCGATCGGCTCGCCGACACCGTCAACTATCGCGACGTGTGCGAGCTGGTGGTGCAGATCGGCGAAGCGCGTCCCTATCGCCTGCTCGAGGCGCTCGCCGCCGAGATGCTGCGCGAGATGAAGAAGCGCTGGCCGCAGGCGCAGATCACCGTCGAGCTGCGCAAGCTCCATCCGCCGTGCCCGGGAAATCCCGACTACACGGCCGTGCGCCTGAGCGACTCGTAGCGGGCGCGCCAGTCGGCTTCGGCGCGTCCCAGCTCCGTCGACGGCGCGTCGCCGAAGAGCAGCTCGCGCTCGATGCGATGGAAGTTGCCGCGCGCGCCCAGCTGCGCCAGGACCGAGTGCACGCCCCATTGGATGCGGTTTACGAACACGAAGTCACGCGGCATGTTGAGCTTCTTCGACAGCCCGGCGGCGGCGCCTTCCGGTTTGAACACCTGTTTGAAGCTCTGCGCGTTGTATTCGCGCGTGAAGACGAACTCGCGATCTTCCTGGATCGGCGCGTAGAAGTAGCCGAAGTAATCGAAGAGCACGTCGAGATCGAAGCCGTCGGTCGACGGTAGAAACGTGAGCGCCACCAATTGGCGCGCGAACGCGGCGCGATCGTTCGACAGGTGCGCCTTCACCAGCGCGCGCCAGTCGCGCAGCATCCCGTCGGGGAAATACTTCACGCAGCCGAAGTCGAGGAAGACGACGCGCCCATCGCGATCGAACAAATAGTTGCCCGGGTGCGGATCGCCGTTGAACAGGCCGTGGCGCACGATCGAGCCGAACACGAAGCGAAACAGGATCTCGCCGTAATGGGCGCGCCTCGCTTCGTCGTCGCCGAGCACGTCGGCGAAGCGGCGCCCGTCGACGAATTCGCTGGTGAGCACGCGTGGCGTCGAGTGCGAGGCGTGCACGCGCGGAATGCGGATGAACGGATGCGCCTCGTAGATGCGGCCGAAGGTGCGCGTGTTGTCGGCTTCGCGCGCGTAGTCGAGCTCCTCGATGATGCGGCCGCGCAGCTCGTCGATGACCGAGCGCGTGTCGACGCCGGGATAAAGCGGCGCGATCAAACGATACAGCATGGCCGCGTTGCCGAGATCGGCGCGGATGGCGTCGGCGACGCCGGGATATTGGATCTTGACCGCGACCTCCTCGCCCGTCGGCAACGTCGCGCGGTGAACCTGGCCGATCGACGCCGACGCGATCGGTTTCTCGTCGAAGCGCGCGAACGCCCGCTCGAGCGGCCGCCCCAATTCCTCCTCGGCGACGGCGCGCAACAGCGCGAAGTCCATCGGCGGCGCCGACGCCTGCAGCGACGCCAGCGCGGCGCGAAATTCTTCGGGCACCTCGTCGCTGACGAAGCTGAGCATCTGCCCGAGCTTCATGAACGCGCCCTTCATCGAGCCCATCGTTTCGGCGACCGCTTCGGCCGCCTCTTTGCGCCGCTCGGCGCCGATGCGCCGCCGCCGCTCGGGCGAGGCGAACGCGCGCCGCAGCCGCGCGCCCAAGGAGCTCGTCGACAAACGCGCCGTCAGCCGGCCGATGCGCACCATGCGGAGCACGCGCGAGCCGACGACGCCGCCGTTGCGCCGCGCCGCCCGCATCGCCCAGGCCAGCGCCGCAGCGACGAGAACGACGGCGATCGCGGCGGTCAGCGTGACGGCGAGCGTTGGGTTCATGCGTGGATGAGATGGTAGTACGAAGCGAACGGTGTCAGCGGCTCAATGCGCCGCGGTCGGCCGCGTCGCCGCCGCCGCGGTCCGATTGCCCTGCGCGTGCACGAGAAACCAGCCGCCGAGCGCGGCCAAAAGGACCAGCGCCGCCACCACGATCCACGCCGACGTCGCGCGCGGCCGCTCGTCGGGCAGCGCGGCGAAATCGGGCATCGTGCGCCGCATCGCCTCGGCCTTTTGCAGCGCCTCGGCGGCGACGGCGTCGAAGCGCGGCTGCAGGCTCTTTCTATCGCGCGCCGCCTTGCGCTCGACCGACACGTCCTGGAACGTGAGCACGAAGTACGCCTGCCACTTGCTGCGAATCCGCTTCTCGAGGCGCGCCCACACGTCCTCGATGAGACCGCGCGCGCC
>DASXOU010000239.1:0-8607 GCA_036494045.1 Polyangia bacterium
GCTTCGTGAACATCGCCGTCGGCAACGACGCCCAGTGGCGCGCGCTCTGCCGTGCCGTCGGCGCGCCGCTGGCCGCGCTCGCGGACGACCCGCGCTTCGCCACCAATGCCGCCCGCGTCGAGTCGCGCGCCGCGCTCGCCGCCATCCTCGAGCCCACCATCGCCGCCCGCACCGTCGATGACTGGATCGCACTGTGCGACGGCGCTGGCATCCCGTCGGGCCCCATCCTCGACGTCGCCGCCGCGCTCGCCCATCCGCAGGTCCGCGCCCGCGGCATGGTCGTCCCGCTCGCCCACCCGACCGCTGGTGACATCCGTGTGACCGGCGTCCCGGTGCGCCTCTCCGACACGCCAGGCGCCGTGCGCACGCCGCCGCCGCGCCTCGGCGAGCACACGCGCGCCGTCCTCGCCGAGGTGCTCGGCCTGGATGCGACGGCGGTGATGGCGTTGGTCGGGGAGGGTGCTGCGAAAACGGTTGAAAGCTAGCCGACCAACTAGCGGTGCTTCTTCGCCTTTTTGGCGTTGGCCTTGGCCGGCTTCTTGGCCGCGGTACGCGCCGCCGCCTTCGCCTTGGGCTTACCGGCTGGCGCCGCCGCCTTCTTTGCGTGGGGCGGCGGAGTCGGCTTCGCGGGCTTGGCGGCCGGCTTGGCCGGCTTGGCCACGGCCGTCGCCTTCGCAGCCCCCTTCTTGGCGCTGCCGTTGGCGGACGGGTGGTGAACCGGAGCCGCCACGACCGCCGCGGCCTTGCCCTTCTTGCCCTTCGGCTGGGCGATCGGCCGCATGAACGGCAGGGTCAGGCCCTTCCGGTTGTGCACCAGGACCCGCTTGTCGTCCTTGAAGGTGACCTCGATCTTGTCGTCGCCGATGTTCTCGGTGACGAAGCCGACCCCGAACTTCGGGTGCGACAAGACCTCCATCTCCTTGAAGTATTCGCCGAGCTGGTAGGCCTTCGGCTGCTTCTTGGCGTGCTTGGCCATCACCTGGTCCCAGGTGGGCTTGGCTTTGGCCGCCTTTTTCTTCACCGCCGGTGCCGCCTCTTCCTCGTCGGACTCGCCACGAGGCTTTCGGTAAGGGTGCACGTCCCCACAGGGATTGCACTGAACTCGGCGGATTTCGTCCTCGTACTTCGAGACGACGACGTGCTGCGTATCCGCCTTGCACTTGGGGCAGTGAGCCTCGACTTCGGCCCCTACCTCATCCACATCATCATCGAAGATGAACTCCTCCATATCGCCTCGCTCACCCGGATAATGCTATGTGCTGCACCTAGCACACCCGCCGAAGGTCAGCAATCAAAAAGGATTTCGGCGTCCAACTTTTATAACGCCGCTTGCTGGTCGCCGCCAGATTCCGTTGCTAGACTTCGAGCCGTGCAGGCCGCGGACGTGGTCGCTGCGCAGCGCCGGAGGGCGCGCATGCTGCTCGAGCTCGGGCGCGCCGACGAGGCGCTCGCCGAGGTTCGGCGCGTGCTGGCGACCAATCCCAACGATCCTGAATCATTGGAGATTGCCGGCCTCTGTCAGCTCCGTCGGCGCGACCTGCCGGCGGCGCTCGAGGCGCTCGGCCGCGCCATCGCGGCCGCGCCCGACTCGCCACATCCGCATTATCTGTACGGTTTCGCGCTGCGCGAGTCGGGTCGCGCGCGCGAGGCCGAGCCGCCGCTCGGCGAGGCGCTCCGGCGCAGCCCGGACGAGCCGGTCTACCTGCGCGCGCTCGCCGAGCTGGCTTCCGAGCTCGGCCGTCATGGCGAGGCGCTGACGCTGGCGCGGCGCGCGACCGAAGTGTCGCCCGAGCGCTCGGCGAACTTCGTGACGCTCGGCTTCGTGGCGTCGGCGGCGGGTGACAAGCGGCTGGCGCGCGAGGCGTACGAGCGCGCAGTGGCGCTCGACCCGTCGGACTCGGCGGCATGGAACAACCTCGGCTGCCTCGATCTCGAGGCGGGCAAGCCGCTCCTGGCCAAGTCGCGCTTTCGCGAAGCGCTGCGGCTCGACCCGCGCGGCGAGCGCGCGCAACGCAACCTCGGGCTCGTCGCCGTTGCCGGCGAGACGGCGCGCTATCGCAGCTGGGACGGCGCGCTCGAGGAGCTGATGCGCGAATTGCGGCGCGGGCACGCGGCGCGGACGACGATGGCGGCGCTCTTGGTCGAAGCGCCGGCGTCGGCGCGCGGCCTCTATTCGCGCGAGGCGGCGCTGTCGGGCGCGGCGGTGGCGCTGGCGCTGCGCACGATGGGCGCTTCCGCGCTGGTGCCGCTCGGCTTCGGCGCCGCGGCGGCGGGCGTGGCCTACCTGACGCAGCGACGGCGAATCGAGACGGCGCGGCGGACGACGCGCGCCGCGCTCATCGACGGGCGGCGCGCGTGGGACGAGCTGTGGCGGCGCTGGCTCGACGGCGCGCTGACGCGGCCGGCGCGCGATCACGAGATCGACCTATTGATCGAGAATCTCGCGCTCAGGCTCGTACAATGTGAAGACGAATGAGCGATAGCATCGAGAGTCTCGAGGAGGCGGTGCGGGCGTTGCCGGAGAACCTGGCGTTGCGCCGCCAGCTCGCCGCCGCGCTCGAGAAGGCGGGCGACGCCGACCGCGCGCTCGCCGAGTACGACGCGATCCTGACGCGCGCCGATGGTGATGGGCCCGCGAACCTCGGCCGCGCCCGCTCGCTGTACGAGGTCGGGCGTCACGCCGAGGCGCTCGCGGCGTACGAGGCGGCGGTCAAGCGCGACGTGGCGCTCGCCGACGCGGCGCTCGAGGGCAAGATCCGGCGCGCCAAGGACGATCCGCGCGCGCGCATCCGGCTCGTTGCCGACGGTGGCGACAAGAAGCCGGCCGACGAGCCGAAGCCGCAAGTCGGCGAGGTCGAGAAGCCGACGATCACGTTCGCCGACGTCGGCGGGCTCGACGAGCTCAAGGAAAAGGTGCGCCTGCGCGTGCTCTATCCGCTCAAGCGGCCCGATCTGTACAAGGCGTTCGGCAAGAAGGTCGGCGGCGGGCTGTTGCTCTACGGGCCGCCCGGCTGCGGCAAGACGTTCCTGGCGCGCGCCACCGCCGGCGAGGCGGGCATCCACTTCGTCGCCGTCGGCATCGAGGAAGTGCTCGACATGTGGCTCGGGCAGTCGGAGAAGAAGCTGCACGAGCTCTTCAAGACCGCGCGCGCCAAGGCGCCGGCGATCCTCTTTTTCGACGAGGTCGACTCGCTCGGCGGGCGCCGCTCGGGCTTGCGCCACGAGTCGTATCGCACGCTGGTCACGCAGTTTCTCTCGGAGCTCGACGGGGCCAACGGGCAGTCCGAAGGCGTCCTCGTCATCGGCGCGACCAACGCGCCGTGGGACGTCGATCCGGCGTTCCGTCGCCCCGGCCGCTTCGGCGAGGTGCTGTTCGTGCCGCCGCCGGACTTGCGCGCGCGCGTCGAGATCCTGAAGCTCAAGCTCGCCGGCAAGCCGATCGCGGCCGACATCGACGTCGCCGAGATCGCGCGCACCACCGAGCTGTCGTCGGGCGCGGACCTCGACCACGTGGTGCAGTCGGCGATCGAGACGGCGCTGGCCGAGTCGCTGCGCGGCGGCGCGGTTCGCAGCATCACCACGGCGGACCTGCGCGCGGCGGCGAAGAAGGTCAAGCCGACCACGCTCGAGTGGTTCTCGACGGCGAAGAACTTCGCGACCTACGCCAACGACTCGGGCCAGTTCGACGAAGTGCTCGACTATTTGAAGCGCCACCGCTTGTAGCGTACAAATCGGTCGTGGCCGCCAAGCCGCCAAAACGGCGATTCTCGCTGTTGTACGTGATCATGCCGGTGGTGCTCGCGGCGTCGGTCGCGCTCGGCACCTACGGCTTCCGTTACGCCGCGCACCAGACCGAGCAGTCCGAGCAGTCGCTGGTCGAGTCCAATCGGCTGCTCGGCGTGCAGACCGTCGATCGCATCGACCGCGACATCGTCGACAGCGATCGCTCGCTGTTCGAGCTCGTCGATCTCGATCACCTGTCGGAGTTCGCCAAGCAGTGGAGCTACATCGTCCGCGTCTCGCCGGCGATCGACGCCGCCTTTCTGCTCGACGAGAACTTCATGCCGCTGCCGAACGGCTACGTCTACAAGACCAAGGCCTCGGCCGACGCGTTTCGCACCATGTTCATGATGCGCATCCTGCCCGACCTGCGCCCGCAGCTGAGCGAGCTGAACCTCGAGGCGCACAAGCACATGCACAAGGAGTACGACCACAAGGACTATCTGCTGTCGTTCATCAAGAAGTCGCACAACGACCGCACCTACTACGTGGTCCTCAACGTCTCGATCGAGTACGTCGAGCACAACCTGTTTCCCGACGTTCTCAACACGCTCCTCGGCAAGGTTCCCTTCTGCGTGCGCGACGAGCACGATCGCATCCGCTACGGCGAAGCGATCGGGCAGCCGGGGCGCTTTCTCTACGAAAAGTACTTCCCGACGACGCTGTATCTGTGGCGGCTGCAGATCGCGCCGTCCGACGCCGCGCGCATGGTGTCGGAGGAGCGCGTGCGGCGGCGCTCGGAGTTCCTGCTCATCACGATGATGCTGGCGACCATCCTCGCCGGCATCGGCTTTCTCTTCTACGCGACATGGAAGGAGCAGCGCGCCAATCAGCTCAAGAGCGACTTCATCTCCAACGTGTCGCACGAGCTCAAGACGCCGCTGTCGCTGATTCGCATGTTCGGCGAGCTCCTGGCGATGGGGAAGCTGAAGTCGCCCGAGAAAGGGAAGGAGTACGCCGAAATCATCACGCGCGAGGCCGAGCGCCTCTCGCGGCTCATCGACAACGTGCTCGATTTTGCGCGCATGGAGCGCGGGCCGGTGGCGTACGAATTCTTGCCCGGGCGGCTCGACGCGGTCGTCGAGCGCTCGCTCGACGTGTATCGTCATCGCGTCGAGCGCGAAGGGTTTCGCCTGTCGACCAAGATCGATTCGGATCTGCCGCTGACCATGCTCGACGAGAACGCGATGACGCTCTTGCTCTTGAACCTGCTCGAGAACGCCGTGAAATACGGGCGCGGCGAGATCGCGGTGTACCTCACGCGGCAGGGCAATCGCCTCAGGCTCGTCGTCGGCGATCAAGGACCGGGGATTCCCACCGAGGAGCACCGGCGCATCTTCGAGCGCTTCTATCGCACGCGGCAGGCGCGCGGCACCAACGTGCGCGGGTCGGGCATCGGGCTGTCGCTGGTCAAGCATATCGCTGAGGCGCACGGCGGCACCGTCACCGTCGACAGCGAGCTCGGGCGCGGCGCGGCGTTCATCGTCGACATTCCGCTCGTCGAGCCGAGCCACACAGAGGCTGCATGAACAAGAGAGTGCTCATCGTCGAAGACGAGCCCGATATCGTGCGCGGATTGACCGACGCGCTCGAGTTCGAAGGCTTCGACGTCGTCTCGAAGGGCTTCGGCAAGGACGGCGTGCGCGTGATGCGCGATCGCGGCGCCGACTGCGTGATCCTCGACTTGATGCTGCCCGACATCAACGGCTACGCGGTGTGCGAGGAGATCCGCGCCTTCAATCCGGTGGTGCCGATCATCATCCTGACGGCGCGCGGGCAGGAGTCGGACAAGATCCGCGGGCTCGACGCCGGCGCCGACGACTACGTGACCAAGCCATTCTCGGTTGCCGAGCTGTTGGCGCGCATCAAGGCGATGTTCCGGCGGTTGGGGCGCGCGGCGCCCGTCGACGAGGAGACCTTCGCCATCGGCGACGCCACCATCGACGCCAAGAAGCACGTGCTCACGCGCGCGCGCAAGAGCTGGCCGCTCACGTTCTACGAGGTCGAGCTGTTGAAGCTATTATACGAGCGGCGCGATCAGCCGGTGGCGCGCGACGAGATCCTGGAGAAGATCTGGGGCGTCGATGGGCGCGGGCACAACCGCACCGTCGACAACTTCATCGTCAAGCTACGCAAGATGCTCGAGGACGACGGCAAGGAGCCGCGCCACATCCTCACGGTCTACGGGCACGGCTACAAGCTGGTGCCGTAGCGCGTCTCGACGGGGCGGCAGCGCGCCGCTTTGCAAATGTAGAAGGTGAGCTTGGCGTCGATGCGCGCGCCGGCGGTTGCGGCGCGGAAGGGGATCGCGAAGCGCGGCGCCTCGGCGCGCGGGTCGACGGCGTCGGCGCGGCGATAGAGCTTGCGTCCGAGCTCGACGTTGGTGCCCGCCACGTGAACGAGGACCGGCGTATCGGCGCCGAGGCGAAACCCCGGGCGGGGCAGGATCGACAAGGAGAGCGTGTCGCGCTCGACGGTGCCGACGATCTGGAACTCGGGCTCGTCGGCGCGCAGCGACGGCGCCGCCGCCACGAGCGCGGCGATCATCCAGGCGACGCTGCAAACACGAGTCGACATCGTGTTTAGTTTCGACCGCTTCGCCCGATTCGTCAATGTTAGGGATGTAGGTGGGAACACGTCGTGCGTAGAATCACCTTGACACCGCGTGGATGCGCAGGTAGGACAAGTCCATACCCTGGGAGTGCTGATGGTAACGCGTGACCGTGAGACTGAGGGTGGCGACGAGCGGCGTGTCGAGCCGCGTACCGATACGGCCTTCTTTGCCGTCGAGATCCGCGGAAACGATCTCTACTACCGGCTGGTGCGGAACATCTCGGCGAGCGGCTTCTCGTTCGACGATCGCTTTCCGCTCGAGCGTCCCGGGGATCCGATCCTGATGGAGTTCCCCTTGCCCGGCTCGCGCGAGCCCATCCGCGTCTCCGGCCGCGTCGTCTACGCGCGCCCCGACCGCGGCGTCGGCGTGCGCATCGAGGACGTGGAGAGGGATCGCTACGCGCAGCTGATGGCGGTCCCGCCGCCCGCGCGCAAGTAGCCGCGCGCCGCGCTACTTCACCGACTTCTGAAATCCGTCCAGGAAGCTCTTGGCCACGCCGGCGCCGACTTTGACCGCGCCGCCGGCGGTGCAGCCGATGGCCTCGGCGCAGCTCTTGGCCTCGAGCACGCACGACGCCGTCTTGCCGCTCTCGTCGCCGCCGCTCTTGCCGACCTCGTCGAAGAAGTCGGTGCACGACTTGTCGTCGTCGTGTGAGCGCTGCGAGCCGTCGCACAGCTCCGCGAGCCGATCGCACGCGCGCTTGGGCGCCGGCCGCAAGACCTTCGCGTAGGCGAAGTACCCGCCGACGCCGAGGATGATCGCCACGACGAGGAGCTTCTTCATTCGAACCCTCCGTCAGGATGAAACGACCGCGACGCCGCCGATCTTCCCGTCAGCAAACCTGACGCATGAGAAATGTGCGCGGCGCCATCAAAGGCGCGCGCGACGTGTACGGATCGGGCGCGACGCGGCCAAAGTGTTTGCGCGCGTTCAGTAGGAGGTAGCTGCGCGCGCGCCGCACCTCCGTCGGCGTGCGCAGGATGTGGCCGTGGTAGCGATCGTCGAGGAGCTTGCCGCGCCGTCCAAGGACGCGGTTGAGCCGGCGCGCGACGCGGACGCCGAGGCCGTTCATCCCGCGCGAGAGCGAGCGCGCATCTTCGGCCTCGACGAGCAAGTGCACGTGGTTCCCCTGTACGGAGTAGTGCACGAGCCGAAATCCGAACCGATTGGCGCCGCCCCAAAACGCGCGCGCCAACGCCCGAAAGCACCGCCGCGTCCTTAGCCCGGAAACGCGCATGCGCCAGGTGACATGCACCGGAAAGCGCGGCTTCAAGACCTCACGCCTCCGATGCACCACGCCCCCGCGCGCCCTTACACGCTTGCGCCCCGCGCCCTTGCGCTTCCCACCCCAAGTCCGAAACCGAAAGCCCACCTGCCTCATCTTGATTGGGCATCTTTACTACATCCGTACCCAACCCGCAAGCCAAAAACGCACTCGCCAAAGAAGCGGTGCGTAAGACACACGGACGGTGGATGCGAGCACCACCGTCGAGAACCGCCGGCTTCACGATCAGGCCACCGCCGCCCAGGAGCGTGCGTTCACTGTCACCGCCCGCACGGCTCGAGCACAGCTGCTGCGCAGGACCCCGCCCCGTCATTGCAGCGGAAGCGTCACATCACCCCGCCACCGATCGGCGTCAAGCACAGTTCAGGATCAACCCCCGCCCGCCATCTCCACGCCCACGCTTCATTCCAAACAGCCTGGGGGACGGCCTCCGGCCTCTTTTTGTGGATAACTCGACCCCAGGCGC
Organism: Polyangia bacterium; assembly: GCA_036494045.1. GTDB lineage: Bacteria > Myxococcota_A > Polyangia > Palsa-1104 > Palsa-1104 > JAQBQH01. The sequence goes on from DASXOU010000239.1 coordinate 8,146, forward strand.
TCGGACACCCACTCGAGTTACCCACAAAAACGCCCCCAGGCTTTACCAAAGCCCTCGCCGTTTTTATTTTGCGGATTTCAGATTTCAGAACGGACGAAGCGACACTGCCACTACCGCAGTGAGCCTTCCCGTACCCCCTTCGCCACCATCCCCAACTTCTCCCACGTCTTCTTTCCGAGCCCCACCAGCGACCGCATCCTGCCCGCCACGGTCGGCTCGTTCACCTCGCCGCGCAACACCGACGAAGTCGACTTCGTCGCCACCGTCACGTACTCCCTCAGAAACGCCGGCAGCGAGCTCTCGTGCCCACTCAGGAGCGCCATCGATCGCGCCCTTGCCCCCACCGATCCGTTCCAATACTGGAAGATGCCCGCGCGGATCGCCCGCGTGCCGTCATCCGTCCCGCGGAACACCTCGTACAGGGCGTCGGCCAGGATCTCGCGCGCCCGCACGAAGCGATAG
>DASXOU010000240.1:0-2503 GCA_036494045.1 Polyangia bacterium
ACCGTGTCCATGTCGCGATAGCGCAAGAGCAGAAACAGGAACGCGCCGATGGTGACGCCGACGACGCCAGCGAGGATCACGTGCGGCGAGCGATCGAACCAATACACGATCGCCGCCATCGCCATGCCGAGGAGGACGCCGAAGCCGCGCTCGCTCACCGGCTCCTTGGCCAGCGTCATGTTGTAGTACTCGCGCAGCCCGAGGAACGTCGCCAGGTAGACGATGCCCCACACCGCGAGCGGGTTCTGCCAGAGAATCGCGACGACGAGTAGCGGGATCAGGACCGCGGCCGTGAGCAGCCGCGCAGCGAGGTTGCTCATCGCGCGACGAAGCTCATTTCGGCGCGATCGCCCTCAGCTTCACTTGATCCGCCGTCAGCCCGAAGCGCCGCTCGCGCCCTTGATACGTCGCGATCGCGTCGATCAGATCGGCGCGCTTGAAGTCGGGCCACATCGTGTCGGTGAAGTAGAGCTCGGCGTACGCCACTTCCCAGAGGAGGAAGTTCGACAACCGCTGCTCGCCCGACGTGCGAATCACGAGGTCGAGCGGCGGCAGCGCGTGCGTGCACAGCGCCTCGGCGAAGCTGAGCGCGTTGACGTCTTGCGGGCGAATCTCGCCCGCGAGCACGCGCTCGACCAGCTTCGAGGTCGCGTCGACGATCGCCTCGCGCCCGCCGTACGACAACGCCAGGCACAGCGTCATGCCGGTGTTGTTCGCCGATTCGTCCTGCAGCGCGAACAGCGGCTCGCGCACGAAGTCGGGCAGCTTGTCGGTGTTGCCGATGTGCGTGAGACGGATGCCGTTGTCGAGGATCTCGGCGCGCTCGTCGACGAGATAGTCGCGAAGGAGCGCCATCAACATGCGCACTTCCTCGATCGGCCGATCCCAATTCTGCGAGGAGAACGCGTACAGCGTGAGCGCGCCGATACCGAGCTCACGCGCCGCGCGCGTCACCTCGCGCACCGAGTCGGCGCCCTTGCGATGTCCTTCGATTCGCGGCAGGCCGCGGCGCTTCGCCCAGCGGCCGTTGCCGTCCATGATGATGGCGATGTGGCGGGGAAGCTCCTCGCCCTCGAAAGGCGGTTGCATGCCGGTTCCACCTAACATATCTGGCTCCCAAGAAGCAACGAATGCGTAAGCTTGCTTTCTAAGCGGCCCTTGACGTTATACGAGCCCGACGCGTATGACGTTGCCTTTCCGCCGGAGGATTCCATGAGTTTGCTCGAAGATCGAGTGGCCGTGGTCACGGGCGCCGGCCGCGGCATCGGGCGCGCGGTGGCGCTGACGTTCGTTCGTGAAGGTGCTCATGTAGTGATCAACGATGTCGACGAGGCTCCGGCGCAAGAATGTCGCGCCGCCTGCGACGAAATTCGCAAAGGCGCCGCCGCCATCCACTTGGGTTCGGTGGCCGATCGCGCGCACACCGACGCGCTCATGAAGCAGGCGGTCGACCAGTTCGGCAAGCTCGACATCCTGGTCAACAACGCCGGCATCACGCGCGATCGCATGGCCCACCTCATGACCGACGAATGGTGGGACCTCGTCATCGACGTCAACTTGACCGGCACGTTCAACTGCATCCGCTCGGCGGCGCCGTTTCTGCGCGACGTCGCCAAGCGCGAGCTCGAGGAGCACGGCACGCCCAGGTATCATCGCAAGATCGTCAACTTCTTCTCGACGGCGGCGATCCGCGGCAACCCGGGCCAGATCAACTACACGGCCGCGAAGATGGGCAACGTCGGCATCACCCGCACCGTCGCGCAGGAGTGGGGCCGCTTCTGGATCAACGTCAACGCGGTGGCGCCCGGCTTCACCAACACGCGGCTGACGGCGCCGAAGCAAAAGGGCGACGAGCTCGGCGTCCCCGAGGAGCAGCGTCAGGCGATGCTGCAGCGGATTCCACTCGGCCGCTTCGGCGAGCCCGAGGACATCGCCAACGCCGTCCTGTTCTTCTCGTCGCCGCTGTCGGACTTCGTGACCGGCCAGACCATCAACGTCTCGGGCGGCATGCAAATCCCCTGACGACGATCTAAGATGGAATGATGCGCGCCGCGGCTGCGTTGCTGCTCTTGATGGTCGGTTGCACCGACGGAGACGCGCCGCCCGTGCTGGTCCAGGACATCGGCGCCAACGCGCTCGGCGACGGCGGCGGCGTCGACATGGTCGGCGTCGGAGCGCCCTGCGTCACCGCCTGCGACTGCACGCCCGGCCTCGCCTGCCAGAAGATGCAGTGCCAGTCGGCGGCGGCGCCGGTCTTCTGCTGCGGCGCGGCCACCTGCAGCGACGACAACTTGTGCCAATTCTCCGACGGCGAGGTCGGTCAGTGCTCGAGCGCCGACGGCGGCGGCACGCCGGTCGACGTCGACGCCGGCGCCACGCCGACCGCCTGCACCAACACCAGTTGCGTGCGCGGCGTCGGCGGTAATGCTTTCTGCAAGCTGGTGTGCGGCGCCTCCTCGGCAACGTGCGTCAAGACCGGGGGGATCGAGCACTGCATGCCGTA
>DASXOU010000241.1:0-2836 GCA_036494045.1 Polyangia bacterium
TGATCTACCTGCATGTCTACCGACCTACTGAGCCTGGCGAACAACCTGCCCTTCGTCGAGGAGGTGTATGCCAGGTACGTCAAGGATCCGGCGTCGGTCGATGCGAGCTGGCGGGCGCTGTTCGAGGGAAACGGGGCGGCCGCGATCGTCACGCCCGAAGTGAAGCCCGAGTTGAGGATCGAGAAGGCGACCAACGGCAACGGCAACGGCGCGCACGCGGCAGTCGCGGTCGCCGAAGCGGCGGCGCTGCAGAAGATCCTGCCCTTCACCGCGCCGGAGTCGACCGCGGGATTGGCGCCGTCGGAGGCGCGCTACGGGCGCACCTTCGGGCTGGTCAACGCGCATCGCGCGCGCGGCCACATGATCGCGCAGCTCGATCCACTCGAGCAGCTTCATCAGGAGCTGCAGCCCGAGCTCGATCCGCGCGCCTACGGTTTTTCGCAGGCGGATCTCGACGCGGTGATGCCGTCGGGCGGCTTCTACGGCACCGGGCAGGTGCCGCTGCGCGAGCTGATGCGGCGGCTGCGCGCCACCTATTGCGAATACATCGGCGTCGAGATGAACCACATCACCGACGTCGGCAAGCGCACCTGGCTGCAGGAGCGCATGGAGCCGGTGCTCAACGCGCCGCCCATCGATCGTGACACGCAGCTCTATGTGCTCGAGAAGGTCGCCGCCGCCGAGGTGCTCGAGAGCTTCATCCACACCAAGTACGTCGGCACCAAGCGCTTCTCGCTCGAGGGCGGCGAGTCGCTGATCCCGATGCTCGAGCTCATCGTCGAGCGCGCCGGGCTGCACGGCGTCGACGAGATCGTGCTCGGAATGGCGCATCGCGGGCGGCTCAACGTGCTCGTCAACGTCATGGGCAAGACGCCGGCCGAGCTGTTCGCCGAGTTCGAGGACATCGATCCGGAGTCGATGTTCGGCGGCGGCGACGTGAAGTATCACCTCGGCTACTCGACCGACCGCGTGACGCGAACCGGGACGAAGATGCACCTGACGATGGCGTTCAACCCATCGCACCTCGAGGCGGTCGATCCGGTCGTCGTCGGACGCGTGCGCGCCAAGCAGCGGCGGCGAAAAGATCAGCTGCGCGAGCGTGTCCTCGGCGTGATGGTGCACGGCGACGCCGCCTTCGCCGGCCAGGGGCTGGTCGCCGAGGTCCTGAACCTGACGTCGCTGCGCGGTTATCGCACCGGCGGCACGGTGCACATCATCGTCAACAACCAGATCGGCTTCACGACCTCGCCGCTGGAGTCGCGGTCGACGCCGTATGCGACCGATGTGGCCAAGGGCATCCAGGTGCCGATCTTCCACGTCAACGGCGACCACCCCGAGTCGGTGGCGCAGGTCGTCCGGCTGGCGATGGACTATCGCAAGCAGTTCCACTCCGACGTGGTCATCGACATGTACTGCTATCGCAAGTACGGGCACAACGAGGCCGACGAGCCCAGCTTCACGCAGCCGCTCTTGTATCAAAAGATCGAGCAACATCCGTCGGTGCGCACGCTCTATGCGCGCGAGCTCGTCGAGCGGCAGATCATCGACAAGGCCGCCGCCGACGCCATCGTCGAGCGCGAGCATCAAAAGCTCAACGACGCGTTCGCGTCCAAGCGCTCGTCGCGGCCGCGGCCGGCCTTCGGCGCCGGCGTGTGGCAGGGCTATCGCGGCGGGCTCGATACGGCGACGCCGGAGGTCGCGACCAAGGTCGAGCGCGCGGTGCTCGAGGAGATCTCGACCTGCATCACCACGCTGCCCGACGGATTTCGGCCGCACCGCGTGGTCGCCAAGCTGATGGCCAATCGCGCGGCGATGGGCAAGGGCGAGGCGCCGCTCGATTGGGGCATGGCCGAGCACCTGGCGTTCGGCTCGCTGGTGCGCGAAGGCTACATGGTGCGGCTGTCGGGGCAGGATTCGCGGCGCGGCACGTTCAGCCATCGCCACGCGGCGGTCGTCGATCAGCGGACCGGCTCCGAGTACGTGCCGCTCGAGCACGTGGCACCGAATGGGGGGACGCAGGCGCCCGCGCGCATCTACGACTCGCCGCTGTCGGAGGCGGCGGTGCTCGGGTTCGAGTTCGGCTACTCACTCGATTTTCCCGACGCGCTGGTGGCATGGGAGGCGCAGTTCGGCGACTTCGTGAACGGCGCGCAGGTGGTGATCGATCAGTACATCTCGTCGGCGGAGGACAAGTGGAACCGGCTGTCGGGGCTGGTCGTGCTCTTGCCGCATGGGTACGAGGGGCAGGGGCCGGAGCATTCGTCGGCGCGCTTCGAGCGCTTCTTGGAGCTGGCCGCCGAGGACAACATGCAGATCGTGTATCCGACGACGCCGGCGCAGTTCTTTCACCTCTTGCGGCGGCAGGTGCTGCGCAAGCTGCGCAAGCCGCTCATCGTGATGACGCCGAAGTCGCTGTTGCGCCTGCCGGCGGCGCGCTCGGAGCTGCGCGAGCTCTACGAAGGCAGCTTTCAGCGCATCCTCGACGATCCGACGCCGCCGCATCGCGATTCGGTGCGGCGTGTGGTCTTGTGCACCGGCAAGATCTATTACGAGCTGGCGGAGGAGCGCGCGCGCCGCAAGGACGCGACCACGGCGCTGATGCGCATCGAGCAGCTCTATCCCATCTCGGCGCGCGATCTGGCGGGCGCGCTCGACACCTACGCGCAGGCGGAGGAGGTCGTGTGGGTGCAAGAAGAGCCGGCCAACATGGGCGCCAACCACTTCATCTACGTGCGCCTGCTCGAGGTGGCCGGGCATCGTAGCGTGCATGTAGTGGCGCGATCGGAGAGCGCCAGCCCGGCGACGGGATCGGCCCAGGCGCACACCATCGAGCAGC
>DASXOU010000242.1:0-2326 GCA_036494045.1 Polyangia bacterium
CCACTGCATCACCGAGTGGGCCAAGGACCATCGCTTCAACTTGAACGGCGCCAGCTTCACGGTGCAGGGCTTCGGCAACGTCGGCTCGTGGGCGGCCAAGCTGTTGGCCAAGATGGGCGCCACGCTCGTCGCCACCGGCGACTACAAGGGCTACATCTACAACCCCGAAGGCCTCAACGCGCACAAGCTGTCGGAGCACGTGTCGGCGACGGGATCGGTCGAGGGCTACAAGCACTCCAAGCCCATCACGCGCGAGGAGTTCTTCCAGGTCGAGGCCGACATCTTCGTGCCGGCGGCGCTCGAGCTCGAGGTCGGCGAGAAGGAAGCGCGCAACCTCAAGGTCAAGGTGATCGCGGAAGGCGCCAACGGCCCGACGTATCCCGAGGCCGAGCAGATCCTCATCGATCGCGGCATCGACATCCTGCCCGACATCCTCGTCAACTCGGGCGGCGTCATGGTGTCGTACTTCGAGTGGCTGCAGAACAAGCGCTCGGAGCGTTGGGATCTCGAGGAGGTCGAGCGCCGTCTCGAGGCCGGCATGAAGCGCACCTACGCCATCGTGCGCGACTACGCCGAGGAGAAGAAGGTCGACTTCCGCACCGCGTCGTACTCGATCGCGCTCGATCGCCTGGAGAAGGCGTACTCCGAGCGCGGCATCTTCCCGTAGACCACTACTGCTGCTGCTGCTGCTGAATCGGCGGCACGTAATAGGGAATCTCTTCGCCCTCGCGGTTGATCGGCCGTGGCACGTGCACGTACTCCGCCGGTGACAGCGACGGATCGATGCCGTGCGCGGCGGCTTCGGCGGCCTCGGCGCGCTGACGGGCGAAGCGCTCGGCGTCCATCGGCGGCAGCTTCGGCGGCAACAGCGCGACGGCGCGGCGGCGCACCATCTCGAACGCCTCGTGCACGCTCCACGGCGCGGCGCTGACCGCGTGCTCGTCGGGCTTGGTGGCGACGGGCTCGAGGAGCACGAAGCACATCTGCTCGGGTTTCGGTTGCAGCCGCGCGCGCAACGCCCAGCCCGGCGCCGGCAGATCGACGGCGAGCTCGAGCACGCTCGTGCCGTCGGGCTTCTTGATCTGCTTGTCGGCGCGCACCTCGCCGACGGTCGCGAACAGGCTGTCGAGGAGCTCGGCGAGCGCTTTTTCGCCCTCGGCGTTGGCCGTCGCCGCGGCGTTGGGCACGAGCCGCGTGGTGTCGGCGGTGAAGGCCTGGCCGATGGTGGCGCGCGGCGAGTACGACGAGACCACTTCGGCTTCGTGCGGATGCGCGCAGCCGGCGGCGAGGAGCGTCAAGAGGATCCAACTTTTCATCGTTCGAGCTCCTTGCGCAGCGCGCGCACGTCGGCGTCGCTGCCGTCGAGTCGTTCGGCCGCGCGCAACATGGCGAGCGCCGTGGATCGATCGCCGCGCGCGGCGGCGACGCGTCCGAGTCCGGCCAGCGGCGCCGGCGCGTCGGACGAAAGCGCGCGCGCGGCGGCAAAATCGCGCGCGGCGCCGTCGAGGTCGCCGAGCACGAGGCGATAGCGCGCGGCGTTGACACGCGCGACGTAGCGATCGGGATCGCGCGCCAGCACCGCGTCGACGAGCGCGAGCGCGCCGCGCACGTCGCCGCGGCGGGCGCGGATGACGGCGAGATCGGCGGAGGCGGCGTCGTCGCCGGGGCGCACCGCGAGCGCGGTCTCGAAGAGCGCGTTGGCGCGCGCGGCGTCGTCGTGGGCGAGATAGGCGCGGCCGAGCGCGACCAGCGCCTCGCACTCGACCAGGCGCACCGTCGGATCGCGCGCGGGTGAGAGTAGCGTCGTGACGCGCTCGGCGAGCGGACGCGCCGGCGGCAACGGCGCCGCATGCCCGCCGCGCTCGACGGGATACAACGGAACGTCGGGCACTGCTGCTTCCGGCAACGGGTCGGTGCCCGGCTCCCATAGCAGCGCGCGATCGTCGCTGCTGCGGGCGTCGGCGCGGCGCAGGCGCGCGGCCTCCTCGGTCTTGTCCCACGCGTGCTGCCGCACCAGCACGACCACGTCGGGGCGCTCGCCGGCGACGTACTGCTCGTAGGTCGTGCCGGCGGCGAGATCGTCCGACTCGACGAGCACGCGCGCGCGCGGCGGCGCCTCGGCGAGCGCGGCGTCGGTCCAACTGCGCGCTTCGTGGTCGAGGCCGAGCTTGTAGTCGACGTCGGCGAGCGCAGCCGGCACGCACACCAGCACCGCCATCGCGCCCGCGGCCCACGGCGCGGCGCGGCGGCCGAGACGGCGCGCGACCGCGAGCACGCCGGCACCGGCCGCGACGGCGATGACGAGCGCGGTCGGATGGCCGTCCTG
>DASXOU010000243.1:0-3102 GCA_036494045.1 Polyangia bacterium
GTCAAGTGTGGGCCTGTCGTCGATGATCAACGATCCCGCCCGGAGTGTGGACGGCCGGCGACAGCCCGTGGGCTCGAACTCATTGCAATCACACGCTCACTCGTACGGCATGCCGGCTGCTCTGCGAGGCCGCGATGCAGACGCACAAACTCGTTACTCTCGTCGCTGCGCTGGCCACCTTGGCTTCGTCGTCCGCGTTCGCGCAGTCGGTGTGGACCGCGTCGGCGACGCAAAAGATCCGTCCCACCGACGCCGCCGGCGGCGGCAGCAGCGCCACGCTCGAGGCCGCGCGCAACGAGTTCGAAGCGTTCCACGTCGTCATCAACGGCGGCAGCGCCGGCGCCAAGCAGGTCTCGGTCGCCGCCGATCCGCTGAGCGGCCCGTCAGGCTCGATCATCGGCGAGGTCCACGTCTTTCGCGAAGGCATGTACAACGTGGCGACGCCGTCGAACCTGCAGGGCACGGCCGGCGCCTGGCCCGACGCGATGATCCCGTCGGTCGACGAGATCGACAACCAGCCGCGCAACGCCTTCCCCGTCGACGTCGCCGCCGGAGCGCAGCAGCCGGTCTTCGTCGAGTATCACGTGCCCGAGGGCGCGGCCGCCGGCTGGTACGCCGGCACCGTGCACGTCACCGGCGGCGTCACCGCCGACGTTCCGGTGAAGCTCTACGTGCACGCCTTCACGCTGCCGTCGACGTCGAGCCTGCCGACGGCGTACGGCATCGGCTGGGACGACGCCTGCACCGCGCACTATGGCGGCTACACGCAGTGCGGCGGCGACGCCGGCGTGCAGGCGCTCAACAACCGCTACACGCGCTTCGCGCTCGATCATCGCATCTCCTTGTCCGAGGTCGTCTACTCGGGGCCGAGCCAGAACAGCGACGGAAGCTACGATTGGGCCACGTGGGACGCGACCTACGGCCCGATGCTCGACGGCGGCATGGGCGGCGCGCTGGTCGGCGCCAAGCTGACCGCGGTGCGCTACATGTGGACCGTCGATCAGGCGCACTATGCCGAGTGGGCCAAGCACTTTCGCGCCAAGGGTTGGCTCGATCGCACGTTCGACTACAGCTGCGACGAGCCGCCCGCGGGCTGCGCCTGGTCGAGCATCAACGCGCGCACCGCGATGGTGCACGCGGCCGATCCCGACTTTACGACGCTGGTGACCACGCAGCTCGCGCCGGCGACGCAGAACGGCGTCGTCGCCGGCATCGACGCGTTGGTGCCGACCGACAACCTGCTCGATCCGATGCCGCCTTCGACCAACACGCGCACCACGTACGATCCGTTCCTCGCGATCTCGCCGCAGAAGAAGGTGTGGATGTACCAGTCGTGTGACTCCGACGGCTGCGACGGGATCGGCGACGCCACGCAGTCGGGCTGGCCGTCGCACATGATCGATGCGCCGGCGACGCAGAACCGCGCCATGGAGTGGCAGGCGTGGCGGCAGAAGGTCTCGGGCGAGCTCTACTACGACACCACCTACGCGTTCACGCGCGGTGACGCGTGGTCGGCGCAGTACTACTTCGGCGGCAACGGCGACGGCACGCTCTTCTACCCGGGCACGCCGGCGAAGATCGGCGGCACCACGCACATTCCGATCGCCAGCTTCCGCCTGAAGATGATCCGCGAGGGCATGGAGGACTACGAGTACTTCAAGGCGCTCTCCGACGCGGGCGATGCGGCGATGGCCGACACCGAGGCGGCCGGGCTGTCGCCGAGCGCGTACAACAACATGACCGACCCGGCGCAGATCGACGCCGCGCGCCACCGCATCGCCTTGCGCATCGAGGCGCTCACCGGGCAGACGCCGCCGCCGATGGACGGCGCGGGTGGATCGACCGACACGTCGGGCGGCAGCGGCGTCGGCGGCAACGGCGCCTCGAGCGGCGACACCGGCGCGGGCATGCCGGCGCCGACTGCCACGTCGGCGACGGGCGGCCACGGCGGCTGCGCGATGGCGGGCGGCGCCGGCGACGCGTCGATGGCGCTCGTCCTCTTCGCCCTGGCGCTGGCGGCGACGATCGGGCGGCGCGTGCCTGCGGGAGCTCGCGTCCGTCGCTGACTGGCGCGCGCACCGTCGGCGTGGTAGACGTACGCGTTTGCCGCGATGAAGGGGTTTCACGAAGCTCGCGCGCTCATCCGCGCCCGCCTGAACGAGGAAGTCGGCACCATCCGCCGGGAGGCGCCGCGTCGTGTCGCCCTCGTCTATCCGTCGCCGTATCACGTGGCGATGTCGTCGCTCGGCTTTCAAGCGATCTACGGGATCCTGAACCGCGTCGACGGCTGGGCCTGCGAACGCGCGTTTCTGCCCGACGACGTCGAAGCGTGGCGGCGCGCGCGGCTGCCGCTCGTCACCTACGAAGGCGAGACGCCTGCAGGCGGTGCCGAGGTGATCGCGTTCTCGGTCGCCTACGAGCTCGAGCTCACCGGCATGTTCGATTGTCTCGCGCTCGCGGGCTTGCCGCTCTACGCCGCCGAGCGCGGGCCGCAGCATCCGCTGGTCGTCGCCGGCGGGCCGCTCACGTTCTCCAACCCGCTGCCGCTCGGCGCGTTCGTCGACGTGGTGATCGTCGGCGAGGCCGAGGAGCTCGCGGGCGCGCTCCTCGCCGAGATCGACGGCGAGCCCGATCGCGCGCGCCTGCTTTCGCGGCTGGCCGCGCGCGACGGCTTCTGGGTGCCGTCGATTCACGGCGAGCGCCTGCCGCCGGTGGCCAAGGCCGACGACGCGCTTCTGCCCGCGCGCTCGACGGTGGTGACGCCGAACACCGAGCTGCGATCGATGTTCCTCATCGAGCCCGAGCGCGGCTGCTCGCGCGGCTGCACCTATTGCGTCATGCGCCGCACCACCAACGGCGGCATGCGCACCGTCGATCCCGGCCGCGTTCTCGAGCTGATTCCCCCCGAAGCCGCGCGCGTGGGGCTGGTCGGGGCAGCGGTCACCGATCACCCGCGCATCGTCGATCTGGTGCGCACGCTCGTCGAGGATGGGCGCGAGGTGGGCATCTCTTCGCTGCGCGCCGACCGCCTCTGCGCCAAACCGGAGCTGGTGAAATTGCTGGCGGCGAGCGGCGCGAAGACGCTGACCACCGCCGCCGACG
>DASXOU010000244.1:0-22203 GCA_036494045.1 Polyangia bacterium
CTGCCCGCGGCGCTGGCGCCGGGGCTCGACGAAGTCGGCGTGATGCTGCCGTCGACGCCGCTGCATCAGCTGCTCCTCGCCGACGGCGCGCCGCTCCTCGTCATGACCAGCGGCAATCGCGGCGACGAGCCGATCGCGCGCGACGACGCCGAAGCCGCGGCCGCGCTCGCCGCCATCGCCGACGCCACGCTCAGCCACGATCGCGAGATCCACACCCGCGCCGACGATTCGGTGGTGCGCATCGTCGCCGGCGCGCCGCTGCCGCTGCGGCGCGCGCGTGGCTTCGTGCCCGAGGCGATCGCGCTGCCGTGCGCGGGGCCGCCGCTCGTCGCCGTCGGCGCGCAGCTCAAGTCGACGGTGTGCCTGGCGCGCGGCGGCGAGGCGTTCCTCTCGCCGCACCTCGGCGATCTGTCGCAGCCGGCGACGCACGCGCTCTTCGTCGAAACCATCGACAAGCTGGCGCACCTTCTGCGCATGACGCCCGAGCTGGTGGCGCACGACCTCCATCCCGACTATCGCTCGACGCGCTGGGCGCTCGCCTCGTCGCTGCCGAGGGTCGCCGTGCAGCATCATCACGCGCACATCGCCGCCTGTCTCGCCGAGCACGGCTGGGTCGGCTCGGTCATCGGCGTCGCCTTCGACGGCACCGGCTGCGGGCCCGACGGCGCGGCCTGGGGCGGCGAGTGGATGATCGCGGACCTCGGCGCGTTCCGCCGCGTCGGCCACCTCGGCGCCATCCGCTTGCCCGGCGGTGAGGCGGCGATCCGTCAGCCCTGGCGACTCGCGTTGGCGGCGCTCGCCGACGCCGGCGTCGACGCGGACGCGGCATCGGCGCTGCTCGAGCGCATCGACGCGCGCCGGCGTGCCGCGGTGGCGCGGCTGTGCGCGAGCGACGCGGCGGCGCCGCCGGCGACGGGGGCGGGCCGCTGGTTCGACGCCGTCGCCGCGCTCGCCGGCGTGCGCGACGAGGTCAGCTACGAAGGACAGGCCGCCGTCGAGCTCGAAGCCGCCGCCGCCGCGGGCGCGCACGAGCCCTATCCGTTCGCGCTCGTGCCGTCGCCGATCTTCGCGATCGATCTGCGCCCGACGGTGCGCGCCATCGCCGCCGATATCGGCGCCGGCGGCGCCGCTGCCGTGGTGGCCGCGCGCTTTCACGAGACCATGGCGCAAGTCATCGCCGCCGGTTGTCGCGCCGCGCGCGCGCACGCCGACCTCTCGACGGTCGCGCTCTCCGGCGGCTGCTTCGCCAATCGCCGCCTCACCGAGCGCGCGCTCGCGCTCTTGGCCGCCGACGGCTTCGCCACGCTGGTGCACCGCCGCGTCCCGCCCGGCGACGGCGGCATCGCGCTCGGCCAGGCCGCGGTCGCCTCACATAGGTTACGGAGGTCCTGATGTGTCTCGGCATCCCGGGTGAAGTCGTCGCGCTCCACGAGGATCACGGCCTCCGCTTCGCCGAGGTGCGCTTCGGCGGCGTCACGCGCCAGGTCTGCCTCGAGTGCCAGGTCGACGCCGCCGTTGGCGACTTCGTGCTCGTTCACGTCGGCTTCGCCATCGCGCGCATCGACCGCGAAGAGGCCGAGCGCGCCTGGAGCGCGCTGCACGCGATGGGCGGCCTCGACGACCTCGAGCCGTTCGATCCGCCCGATCCGCCCGAGTCGCCGACGGAGGCGTCATGAAGTACCTCGACGAATATCGCGATCGCGAGGTCGCGCAGTCGCTGGTGCGGCGCATCGCCGCGGTCGTGACCCGGCCCTGGGTGCTCATGGAAATGTGCGGCGGCCAGACCCACTCGATCGTGCGCTACGGCCTCGATCGCCTGCTGCCGCCCGCGCTCGAGCTCGTCCATGGCCCGGGCTGCCCGGTCTGCGTCACCTCGCTCGAGATGATCGATCGCGCGCACGCCATCGCCGCCGCGCGCGACGTCATCTTCACCTCCTTCGGCGACATGCTGCGCGTGCCGGGCACGCACGGCGACCTTTTGCGCCTGCGCGGCCGTGGCGCCGACGTGCGTGTGGTCTATTCGCCGCTCGACGCGGTCGCGCTCGCGCGCAAAAATCCCACGCGGCGCGTCGTCTTCTTCGCCATCGGCTTCGAGACCACGGCGCCGGCGAACGCGATGGCGGCGCTGCAAGCGCGCAAGGAGGGCCTCGACAACTTCTCGCTCCTCGTGTCGCACGTTCTGGTGCCGCCGGCGATCGCGTCGATCCTGCAAGGGCAGGGCAACCGCGTGCAGGGCTTCCTCGGTCCCGGCCACGTCTGCGCCGTCATGGGCTTCCGCCAGTACGAGGCGCTCGCCGATCGCTACCGCGTGCCCATCGTCGTCGCCGGCTTCGAGCCGGTCGACCTCCTGCACGGCATCCTCCGCTGCGTCGAGCAGCTCGAAGCGGGGCGCGCGACCGTCGAGAACGCCTACTCGCGCACCGTCACGCGCGACGGCAACCCGGCGGCGCGCGCGATCATCGACGAGGTGTTCGAGATCGCCGATCGCAAGTGGCGCGGCGTCGGATCGATCCCGAAGTCGGGCTATCGCATGCGCGCCGAGCTGCGTGCCTTCGACGCCGAGCGCATCTTCGACGTCGGCGCCGTCGATACGCGCGAGCCGGCGCGCTGCATCAGCGGCCTCATCCTCCGCGGCCTCAAGAAGCCGTGCGACTGCGACGCGTTCGGCAAGGACTGCACGCCGCAGACGCCGCTCGGCGCGACCATGGTGTCGGCCGAAGGCGCGTGCGCGGCCTACTTCCAATACGGGCGGCGCGCCTCGCCCAGGGTGGCGTGATGATCGAATCGATCCTGAAAAAGGCGCGCGAGAGCGCCGACACCCAGCTCCGCTTCTTCGAGGCCAACGCGGCACGCATCGCCGCCTGCGCCGAGGCGCTGGCCGGGCGCATCCGCGAAGGCGGCCGCGTCTTCACCATGGGCAACGGCGGCTCGGCCTGCGACGCGCAGCATCTCGCGGTCGAGTTCCAGCATCCGATCATCGAGAAGCGGCGCGCGCTGCCGGCCCTGTGCCTGTCGGCGGACGCGGCGCTCCTCACCGCCGTCGGCAACGACACCGACTTCGCGCGCGCCTATTGCGATCAGCTCGAGCTCACCGCGCGGCCCATCGACGTCGCCATCGGCGTCTCGACGTCGGGCGCGTCGGCCAACGTCAACCGCGCCATCAAGCGCGCGCGCCAGCTCGGCCTTCTCACCATCGGCTTTTGCGGCCGCGACGGCGGCGCGCTCGCCGACCTGTGCGAGCACGCGTTCGTCGTGGCGAGCTGGTCGATCCATCGCATTCAAGAGGCGCACACGATCCTCCTGCACGTGTTGTGGGATCAGCTCCACGTCGCCCTGGGAGAAGACGATGTCCTCTGACGCCGCCGTCGTGCCGTTCCCCGCCTGCCCCGTGCCGCTCGTCGACAGCGACGAGGTGCTCCTTGGCCACGGCTCGGGCGGACGTTTGACCGCGCAGCTCGTCGAGCAGCTGATCGTGCCGGCGTTCGCCAACCCGGCGCTGGCCGCGCTCGACGATGCCGCCGTCGTCGAGATCGGGGGCGCGCGGCTGGCCTTCACCACCGACTCCTACGTCATCACGCCGATCTTCTTTCGCGGCGGCGACATCGGCGAGCTCGCGGTCAACGGCACCATCAACGATCTCGCCGTCTCGGGCGCGCGGCCGTTGGCGCTGTCGGTCGCCTTCATCCTCGAGGAGGGGCTGCCGCTGGCGGACCTTCGGCGCGTCATCGAATCGGCGCGCCGCGCCGCCGCGCGCGCCGGCGTCCCGGTGGTCACCGGCGACACCAAGGTCGTCGGGCGCGGCTCCGCCGACAAGTTGTTCGTGAACACGTCGGGCATCGGCGCGCTGCCGGCGGGGCGTCGGCTCGGCGCCGCCGAAGTGCGCGCCGGCGACGCCATCGTCGTCTCCGGCACCGTCGGCGATCACGGCGTCGCCATCCTCGCCGAGCGCCACGGCCTCGCCCTCGACGGCGAGCTCGCCAGCGACACCGCGCCGCTCCACGAGCTGGCGACCGTCGCGCTCGCCGCTGCGCCGCGGCTGCACGCGATGCGCGATCCCACGCGCGGCGGGCTCGGCGCCACGCTCGTCGAGATCGCCACGCGACAGCGGCTCGGCATCGCCATCGACGAGCGCGCCGTGCCCGTCGCCGAAGGCGTGCGCGGCGCCTGCGAGATCCTCGGCCTCGATCCGCTGCTCGTGGCCAACGAGGGCAAGCTGGTCGCGTTCGTGCCCGCCGACGAGGCCGACGCGCTCGTCGCGGCGCTGCGCGCCCACCCGCTCGGACGCCGGGCTGCGCGCATCGGCGCGGTGACCGCGGCCAACCCCGGCCTCGTCACCGTCGACACCGCCATCGGCGGCGAGCGCCTCCTGGAGCTCCCGTTCGCCGAGATGCTTCCCCGAATCTGCTGAGAGGATTCAACAGGAAGATCAGAATCAAAAGGTCGGAGAATCTGTCCTTTTGACCTTCTGATCTTCCTGTGTCGGCATCACGCATGCGCGAAGTACGGTGAGCTGTGGCAATAGCGCCTTGATAGTGACTGACGGAAGCGAGAGCGCGGCGCCGCAGTTGCAAGCGCTGCGCGCGGATGACCTCGCCGCATCATCACCACGGCCTCGAGGATCTGCACGAGCTCGTGCACCGCTTGAGCGGCCGTCTGCGCCGGCCTGGCGCTGCGCGAACGGCGCCGCTTCTGATCGCTGGATTCTCATTCTTGGCGGGCGCCGCCTCGATCGGCGTGATGGCGCTCGCCGCTTGGGCGACGCGCCAGCCGCTCATTTTCCCGTCGCTCGGCCCGACGGCGTTTCTCATGTTCTATTCGCCGCGATCGCCGGCCGCCTGTCCGCGCAACGCCATCGCCGGCCACTTCATCGGTGTCGTCTGTGGCTACCTGGCGCTGCTCGTGTTCGGGCTGCGCCACGCGCCACCGGCGCTGGCGGGCGGGATCACGCTGCCGTGGGTGGGCGCGGCGGCGCTCTCGCTCGCGCTCACCGGCGCGCTGATGGCGGCGCTGCGCGTGCCGCACCCGCCGGCGGGCGCGACCACGCTCATCGTCAGCCTGGGAATCCTGCCCCATCCCGTCGAGCTCGTGACGTTGCTCGCCGCCGTCGTCGGCCTGCTCCTGCTCGGCATCAGCATCAACCGACTCGCCGGAATCCCGTTCCCCTTGTGGGCGCCGCGCCGGGACGCACCATCGTAACCGGTGAGCACACGCATCTTCCTCATCGACGATCACGAGCTGTTCCGCGAGGGGCTCAAGCTCCTCATCGGCGCCGGCGAGGAGTTTCGCGTCGCTGCCGAAGCGGCCAGCGTCGACGAGGCCCGCGCGTCGATCGAGCGAGCGCCCTTCGACCTCCTCATCCTCGACCTGACCCTGCCCGGACCGAGCGGCCTGTCGCTGCTTCGCGATCTGCAGCATCGCCCGGCGCAACCGTCGACGCTGGTGCTCAGCATGCACGACGAGCCGGACCGCGTGGCCGACGCGCTCCTCGCCGGCGCGATCGCGTATGTCCTCAAGTCCGATCCGGCGCCGACCTTGCTCGCGGCCATGCGCGCGGCGGCGTCGGGCGCCGAGTTCCTCTCGCCGCGCATCGACGCCGGCGCCGTTCGCCGATTGGTGCGCGCCAGCGGCAGCGCCGGCGTCGTCGGCCCGCTGGCCCGCTTGACCGCGCGCGAACGCGAAGTCTTCCGCATGATCGTCCGCGACTACACGACGCCGGGCATCGCGCGCCACCTCCGCATCACCACCAAGACCGTCGAGACCTACCGCGAGCACATCTTTCGCAAGCTCGCGGTGCACTCGATCTGCGAGCTCGTCCGCTTCGCTGCGCGTCATCACCTGCTCGAATGGGAGCCGCGTGTCTAGGCGATCCGATCCGCTGCTGCGCTCGCTCACCGCGGCGACGGTCGGTATCGTCGTGGCGTTCGTCGCCTCGAGCCTTTGGTCCGAGGCTCGCCTGCGCCGGCTCGATGAAGCGGCGCGCGAGCTGGCCTATCAGATCGCGCCGCGCATCGAGTGTCTGAGCCGCGTGCGCGGGACCATGCACGGCCTCGAGGACGCGAGCGACGCCGCGCGCGCATCCCTTCAGCAGCGGCTACAAAGCGAGGCGCGAGCGTGCGCCGCCGGCGCGACGGTGATGCCGCTCCTGGCCGCGTCGGACTTCGCGGGCGCCGACCACCAGCTGCAGCGGCTCATCGTCGCCGAGGCGGATCGCGCCGCGCGCGTGGGGCCGACCATCGTCGAGGAGCGCGTGCGCGCCGAGCGCACGGCGATCGCAGTTCACTGCCTGGCCGCGGTCGTCGCGCTCCTCGGCATCGGCATGGTCTGGCTGACCGGGCGCGCCGACCAACGCGCCGCGCGCGCGCACGCCGCCATCGACGATCGCGAGCGCCGCCACGCCGTCGAGCGGGCGCGCGAGCTCGATCTGTTTGCCTCCCGCGTGGCCCACGATCTCAAAGCGCCGCTCAGCGCCGTCGCCTTCTACATCAGCGCCGCCGATGGATCGGCCATCTCGCAAAAGGGCAGCGCGTCCATCAGCCAGACGGTCACCGGCGCGATCGAGCTCGTCGACGCGCTGCTCGACTACGCGCGTGCCGGCAGCGGCCAGGAGCTGCCCGAAGCCGAAGCCGACGTGCTCGAGGTGGTCGAGCACGTGATCTCGTCACTCGACGTCGGCGCTCGCTGCCGCGCGACCATCGCGGTGGCGCCCGGCCTCGCCGTCGCTTGTTCACGCGGCGCGCTGCGCAGCGTGCTCGCCAATTTCGTGCGCAACGCGCTCGAGCACGGCATCGTCGCCGGCGGCCACGAGATCGCGGTGGAAGCGAGCCTGCGCGACGGGCGCGCGCGCATCGAGGTCAGCGACGACGGCCCCGGCGTGGCCGCCGAGCTGCGCGCCCGGATCTTCGAGCCCTACTTCCGCGGCGACGCGCAGTCCAAGGCCGGGCTCGGCCTCGGCCTCGCGACCGTGCGTCGCATCGCGGAGCAGTGCGCGGGCGCCGTCGGAGTCGAACCGTCGGATCGCGGCGGTGCCCGCTTCTGGATCGAGCTGCCGGCCGCGCTCACACGCCCAGCGGCGTCTGCGTCCTCGTCGGCGTCGGCGTGACCCGCCGCTCGTAGCCGCCGATGAACGAGACCACGAACACCACGATGGCCACGATCACGTTGTTCCACACCGTAGCCGGCGAAGTATGAAAGATCGCCAGGCTCGAGAAGAACAACCAGATGGCGGCCAGCGTGTTGAGCCAGCGAGCGCCCGGCTGCGCCGTCGAGAACAGCGCGAACAGCACGATCAGAAGACCGAGGATCCACGTGTTTGTTTGCGACGGCATGGTATGCGGCCAGACGAACGCCGAAATGAACAACCAGACACCGAGTATCAGGTTGACGATGCGCGCCCAGAGAAACGGATTCTGCGAGCGCCGAGCTTCCATTGCCATGTTGCATCTCCTTTCTGTCAATCGAGCGACGACCACGAGGCTCCATCGCGCGCAGCCAGCGATTCGAGCAGCTGCTGCGACGACGACAAGTCCTCGTTCATGCGCTGAAGATCCCGATCGGCGTCGCTCACCGGATCCTCGCGCGCCGAGCGCTCGAGAAGCCGTAGCCGATAGATCCGCGCGGGGAATGCTTCGACGGTGCCGATGATCCGCTCCAGCGACGCGGCGATGCGATCGTGCTCGCGCTGGATCTGATCGAGCGCAGCGAGCTGATCGCGGCGAATCGCGAGCGCACGTTCGTACTCGGCGCGTGCTTCGTCGGTGGCGCGCGCGGCCGCTGCCGCGAGTCGGTCGACCTCCGAGGCCACGTTGCTGCGCGGCACCGCGCGCAGGTAGCCGCAGAGCTCGTCGGCCTCGCGAATCAGCCGCGCCGCTTGCGGGCGCAGCTCGTTGAGCGCGGCGACGGCGGCGCGCACGTGCGCCTGGATCGGCGATGGCGTCCGCTCGAGCACGCGCGCGATCTCGGCATAGCCGGCGCGAATGGACGACACGGCCACGCGCAACCCCGGATCGGCGAGGTCGAGGCCGTCGGGCAGGCGCCGGCGTGCCTCGGCACGGGCGGCCGACACGCGCTTGGCGAAGCGCGGGCTCGAGACGTCGCGCGCGACGAATAATCCGTACAGCCAGACGGCGACGACCGTCAGCCCGACCGATCCCGCGACCATCGCGCACAGGAGCGCGGCCGCGAGCACGGAGAGATTACGCGTGCCGGCCGCGGAGCGGCACACCAGCACGCCGACCGACGGACGCTTGACGAGGGTTGCCATGACACCCTCACGGCGCCTGCGGAATGGTTCGGTCGCTGCCAAGCGGCGGCGCGGCCGCTTCCCGATCGCGCTCCAGGATCGCGCGTCGCTCTTCGTATTCCTGCGTGGTCAGCTCGCCTGCGGCATAACGCCGCTGCAAGCGACCGAGCGGCGTCTCGTCGCCGAACCGGCGCCATCTGCGACGCGGCACCGGCCGTGCGAACCCGAAGAAGAGGACGACGATGGCGATCCAGAAGAGCCACCACAGCCAATACATCCCGAAGAATGAATATCCCCACCATGCACCGTACATCCGAGTCTCCTTTCGAGATCGGATGTAGCTGCGACGAAGAGGCGGACACCGGGGTTTTGCCGGATCGGCTGCCGAGCGACGAAGCGCTAGAGCGACTGCCTGATTCCTCGACCTCCGCCGCGCGTCGGCCTTCAATACGTCGCGCCGACCCCTGCGATCGCCATGACGCCGGCGGAGGTTTGGTCCTTGATGGTGACCACGTGCGGGCCGGCTTCCACCATCAGCACGAGATGCTCGACGACGGTGAGCTGGCCAATGACGCCGCCGAGGAAGTCGAAGTCCGCCTCCAGCTTGTCGTTCGCCCGCGCGTCGTCGTCCTCGCCGAGATCGAAGCGCGCGCGCAGGTCGAGCCCGGCGTTGAGCCGCGGCAGCGCGTACCACAGAAGCGACGCGCGCACCTCGGCGTCGCGCTCGCCCTCGTCGAGCCCCTGGCCATAGATCGCGTTGAGCTGCGCGCCGAGCTTGCCCCAGCGGTGCCCGACGAGCACGCCGAACTCGAACTCGCCCGACGCCTCCGAGAAACCGAGGTTCTTGTACTGCGCGATGAGGCCGAGGTCGACCTTGAAGCGCTCCTGCTGCAGGATGCCGACGCGCACGCCGACGGACGGATAGACGCTGTGGATCGCGTCCTGATAGTCGACGCCGACGCGGATGGCGACGCGATGGAAGAGCTGCCCCTCGACGAGCGCGCTGAACTCCGGGCCCTGGAGCTTGGCCGAGTCGTAGCCGCCGAGGAACAGGCCGATCACTTGCTTGTGGCCGATCGTCGGGCTGAACGTCTGCGGCAGGAGCTCGCCGTCGCGCGCGACGGTGGTGGCGCGCGGTGCGTCTTCGCTGACGCCGAGCGGTTGATCGGTGACGGGGGCCGGCTGTTGCGCGCGTGCGCTGGTGGCGACGAACATGAGCGCGACGATGAATGACCTCATGATGTCTCCCCTCACGGCGTGAACACGAGCTTGCCGACACCGAAGTCGGCGACGCCGACGACCTCGGTGCCGACCTTGTTGCGCAGGCCGGCGCGAATCATGTTCGCGGCGACGGTGCCATCCATGATCGTGCCGCCGGCGGAACCGGCCTTGAGCGGCAATTGGAGCGTGTAGAAGATGCTGCCGGTCTTGATCGTGGCGTCGGCGGCGACGGCGCCGTTGCCGGACGCCTTCTGGCTCAACCCCGAGACCAGCGCGTTGGCCAGCGGCCCCGCCGTCGGAATCGCCGCCGCGATCGCGGGAGGATTGGTGCCCGGGTCGAGCGCGTTGCCCTTGGTCATGAGGTTGGTGTCGGGCGCGAGCTTGGTGCCGTCGACGGCGACGTCGAAGCCGACGAAGTAACCAGTGAGATCGACCATGGCGACGAGGTCGAGGACCGCCAGCGTCGGCGTCGACATCGCCACGTTCGGGACGAGCACGATCTTTCCGCTCGTCGGCGGCACATAGTAATAGGCCGGCCCCGCGACGGTGGCGCTGGCGTTGGCGTTGAGCCCTGCGTCGGCGGTGTCGGTCGACGTCACCGTTTGCGACCCGACGGTGTTGAGCGTGGTCAGAAAGTCGTGCCCGCCGGCGTCGGCGGCGGTGAACGTGTATTGCGCCGGCAGGTACGCGACCGTATCGGTCGACGTGAAGGCGACGGTGCCGGTGTAGCTGGTCGCGGGCGAGCCGTCGGGATTGAGGACCGCGAGGTGCACCGTGTTCGGCGACGACGTCGTCACCGACGCGGGCAGGCCCGTCAGCATCATCGTCAGGCCGCTGGCGCTGCCGCCGCCGCCGCCGGTGCCGCCGCTGCCGCCGTGGCCGCCGCTGCCCTTGTTGCATGCCGTGACGCCGGCGAGCGCGATCGCGAGCGCGAGCGCCGCGGCGACCGGCGTCGATCGAAGGATCGCGTTCATGGGTGGCTCCCGAATTTGCCGACGAGGGCTGTGAGATCGTCCTCGGCGATGCTGTTGGCGGTGGTGTCGACGACGTCGCAGTGCCAGTCGTAGTAGGGCTGCGCCGCCGTCGCCGGCGTGTCGCCGAGACGCGACGCCATGGCGCCGAGATCGAGGAAGTCGATGGCGAGGTTGCGATCCCAGTCGCCGTCGCCGCGCACGCCCGTCGCCGCGGTGGCGTTGGGATAGATCTCCCACAGCCCGCGGCCGTAGGTGCCGACGCGCATGAGGCCCGAGTTCTTGGCGATGCGCATCTCGGTGACACGCACGAGCGGGAAGCCGACGCCGTAGCGATGCCAGGTCTTGCCCATGTCGGTCGACTGATAGACGCCGAGATCGTTGCCGACGAAGATCGTGCTGTCGGTGGTGTCGCTCGGATCGAAGAGGATCACCTGCACCGGCACGTTTGGCAGATCCGAGGTGCCGTTGCCGTGGAACGGCGTGTACGTGGTGCCGCCGTCGGTGGTGAGGAAGATGCGGCCGATGGCGTCGGGCACGACGGTGATGGTGTCGGCCATGCGCGGCGCGGTCGAGCCGGCAAGGTAGACCTTGCCGTCGTTGGCGCCGGCGAGAAAATGCGCCGCCGACGATGGGAAGGCGATGGTGGTGGTGTTGGTCAGGCGCTGATTGGTGGCGGCCCCGATGCCGATCTTGCCGGTGGCGATCGCCGTCGCGATCACGGGCGCCGTCGCCGTGCCGGTGTCGGTCATGACGGCGTAGCCGCCGCCGGAGAGCGCGATGCCGTAGAGGCGGCAGGTGACGCCACCGGCGCAGTTGGTGTGCACGTAGGGCGAGGCGACCACGTTGCGCACAACGCCGTTGAGCGGCCCGGGCGTGCCCGCTGGCGTCGTCGCGGTCAGGCGCTTCGAGCTGAGGGTGGTGCCGTTGTAGTAGATCTTGAAGACGTGATAGGTCGTCTGCGTCAGCATGCCGCCGGCGGTGTCACCCTCGATCGTCGAGTAGCGCATGAGGAACGGCTCGGGATCGGTGGTGCCATTGGCGAAGCTCGGGCCCGCCGCCCAGCCGGTGCCCTGGCTGCACGTGGTCACCGGATCGGTCTTGCACAGCTGGCGCGACGACGGCAGCGACGACCAATAGACGTTGCCGACGCCGGTTGGCCCGCGCATCAGCGCGGTGCCGATGCCGTCGCCGCCGATGACCTGGTTGAACGTGGTCGGCGAGCCTTGCGTCGGATCGAGATCGCGGAAGCGCGTGCCGTTGTCCTGCAGGCCGCCGAAGACGACGGTCTCGTCGCCGGCGGTGGGATCGCCCGAGGAGATGCCGTAGAAGAGGTGCGTCGCGATGCCGCGGTTGTTGGTGTAGTTCCACGTGACGGTGCCGCCCGAGGCGGCGCTGAACACGTTCGTCGACGAGAAGAGCCCGCCGTCGGAGCCGGCGAACGCGGTGATGGTGCCGCCGACGTTCGAGAGCGTGACCGCGTGCCAGTCGGCGTGGACGTAGGGCAGGGCGTTGCCGATCGACGTCGGCAGCCAGTGCGAGACGTTGTCCCACGACGTGCCGCCGTTGATGCTGCGCACGCCGCAGAGGTTGCCGCCGAGGAGCACGTGGCTGTCGTTGGTCGGATCGACGGCGATGGCGAGGTTGTACCAGGCCTGCGCGTGCGCGACGTCCATGTTTGCGCAGTCGGCGTTGGAGTCGCCGACGGCCGTCGTGTTGGTCGCCAGCGTCGTGAAGGTCTGTCCGCCGTCGACGGACTTGAAGACCGCGAGCTGCTCGGAGTTGGTGTCGTCGATGTTGGCGACCTGCGCGTAGACGACGGTGGCGGTGGGGCCGTTGGCGGGGTTGCCGGCGGCGACGGCCATGCGGCCGTAGTCTTGCCCAAGGCTCGCCGCCGTCGGCAGCTTGGCGGTGGCGCGCAGCGAGGTCCAGGTCGCGCCGCCGTCGGCGGAGCGCCAGATGTCGCCGAGCGTGCCGCCGGTGCAGGCGACGGGCGTGGTGGCGCCGGCGGGCTCGTCGAGACCGAAGCCGAGCGGCGCCTGATTCGTGCCGCAGGCGTCGACGCCGGTGACGGCCCACGCCGCGGTAGCGCCGGTGCCGCCGAGCCACGCGATCGTCCACACCTGCTGCTCGAGCGTCAGCCCGCCGGTCGAATCCGGCAGCGGCACCAGCGCGAAGTGCGCGCCGCCGTCGACCGAGCGGAACATGCCGATGTCGGTGGCGACGAGGAGCTTATTGCCGTCGCTGCGATCGATGCCGATGTCGCGGATGCCGACAGCGCTCTCGGTGCGCGCGCCGGCCGTCGCCGGATACGCGCCCTGCAGGCGCGCCGTCAGCATGGTCCAGCTGCCGCCGCCGTCGGTGGATTTGTAGACGGCGCCGCCCGCGTTGGAGCTGTCGAGCGAATCGCCGATGCCGAGGTAGAGCGTGTCGGGCGCATTCGGATCCATCTCGAACGCGCCGACCGACATACCGCCGATGGTGTCGGTGATCGGCGACCACTCCGGCTGCGTCGCCGTGAAGTTGTACGTCTTCCACACGCCGCCCCACGAGCTCGCCAGGTAGACGACGTCCTTGTTGCGCGGGTCGACGCGGATGGTCGCGGCGCGGCCCGAGTCGATGCCGTTGTAGACCGAGCCGTTCTTCTGGATGCGCGCGTCGGTCGGTCCGAGGTTCACCCAGCTCTGCCCGACGACGGCGGCGTCCGGGTGCGCCGCGCGCGTGTTCTTGAGCATCGGCGCCCAGCGCACCGACTCGGCGGCGGCGGCGCGCATGATCTGCTCCGAGACGTCAGGGGTCGCCATGTTGCCCCAATACGCGATCGTATAGAGGCGACGAATCGTCGCATCGTCTTCTTCGGAGCCGTCGTCGCGCTCGTGCTCGGGCAGGACCAGCGGCGGCGAGCCGTCGTCGTGCTGCACGCGGTTGTAGGCGTCGAAGATCATCCGATGCCAACGCACGCGTTCCCAACGTTCCCACGCGCGCGCCATCGGCGGCGCCACCCCGACCACGATCGCTCCGACGAGCAATACGAAGCCGACGCCGCGCAGCAGCCATCGATTCATGAGCACTTGCATTGCCACCCCCTGGCCCCATGAGAGAACGCCCTTCTCGCCCCGGCGTCAATAGAGGTACGGTTTCCCCGATGGCAACGCTTCGGTGGGGGATCTTCGTGGTGGCGGCGATGTGCGCCACTTCGTGGCAGGCGCGCGCGACGGCCGACGAGCCGCCGGCGGGAACGACGGCGTCATCAGCGCACGCGAAGAAGAAGCGGAAGTCGAAGCCGGCGCCGCCGAAGGTGTCGGCGCGCTGCACGACGGACGCCGACTGCGCCTTCACGCCGATGGCGGATGGGCAATGCTGCCCGTCGCTGTGCCCGCCCCGGGTCGTTTCGAAGAAATCGGCCGACGCGCTCGAAAAGTACGGCGCCGAATGCAAGAAGCCCGAGGGCGGTTGTCCAGCTCCCGAGTGCGCGCCGCCGCCGGTCACGCGTCAGCCGGCGTGCGTCGACGGAACGTGCGCCGCGCGCGCGGCGCCGATGCCCTCGCGAGAGTAGCGAGCCGGAGCTCAAGGCGCGCAGTTCCCGCTGCTGTCGCAGGTGGCAGCGGGACACGCCACCGCGCACTGCGAAAATGTGCAATTGGCGAACGTCGATGCAAATGCCGTGGCTCCGGCCTGATTCACGGTCCGCAAATCGCACGATGCGCCGAGCTCGCACAGCGGCTTGCAGTCTTGATCCTGGGTGCAGCTCTTGTGGGCCGCGACGAACGCGTCGACCGTCGAGGAATCGCAGGCGGGGTCGCAGAAACAAGAGACCACGCCCGGAGCGTCGCCGCCGGAGCATTGTCCCAGGCTGCACGGGTCGGTGGCGAAGCAGCTGCACGCCGACGCCTCGCTCGTCAGATCGCACGACGCCGGCAGGCTGACGCAAGCGGGCTGCCCGCTCGCCGAGCAACCGGGTGAGCCATTCGCGTCGCTGCAACCGGGGCTTGGCGACGAAGTGCCGGGCGGGCATGAGCCGTCGCTGCCCTTGGGGACGCAGCCGTCCCCCGCGTAACAGGGCTCGACGCAAACCTGATTGACTCCACAGGTCATGTTGCCGCATGCGACCGCTTCGGGGCCCGGCAGGCAACACTGGCCGGCAACGCCCTCGTCGCCGCCGAAGCTGCAAGTCGTACCGATGTGTCCGCGTGGGCAATCGATGGGATTTGCCACACACGTGCCTCCGCTCGCCGAGCACGGATCGGTTCCACCACCGCCGCCCCCGCCGCCGCTGCAGACGCTGATGTCGGCTCCGAGCTGCGGGCAGTCGTTGCTACAGCAGTCGGAGTTGTGCGAGCAGCGGCCGCCGTTGGCGACGCACACCGGCGGACCCATGTCTCCGTTCGAGCAGCTGCTGCCGCCGGACAGACAGCAACCCCTGCTCACGCCGCCGGCGCTGTCGCACGTGGCGCTCGGGCTCCACTGACCGCAAGGGCAGCCGCCGGGGAACGCGGCGCACTCTCCTCCTGCAGAAGCGCACTCGGAAGCACCGAGGTTGATCGAGGTGCAGCCGCACCACAGCGTCAGTCCGAGGAGCAGCGTGGAGCAGAGCAGTATGCGCATCCGACCCTCCACCGGATCATGGGCGCGAGCCGCTGCTCTCTTTCGAAGAATCGTCGTGAAGCACTGAATCGGCCGCGGCGCGGAAGCGGCCCGACGGAAAGTCGCCCACGTAGCGGGTCGCCCAACGCCGCGCCGCGATCGAGTCGCGCTCGGCCACGGCCGCTTCGATCTGCAGCGCCACGGCATCCTCGGCCAGCGCACCGTGGGGGAAGCGGCTCAGATATTCGCTGAGGAGCGCCCGCGCGCGGCTGGTCCGTCCGTCGACGCGAAGAGCGCGCACGGCCGCGTGCACGAGCACGCTCTCTTGCGGGTCCAAAAGCGGCGCCGACTTCGACGGCGGCGGCGGGCTGGTCTCGATCGGTTTTGTCTCGACCGAATCGGCGACGCGCTCGGCAGCAACGACTTGCTTGCGGCGCTGCACGTGCGACGGCGGCGCAACCGCGCGGACCGCGAGCGCAGCCGGAGCGCTGTCCGCCGGCGCGCTCGTCGTCGGTGGCGAGCTCGTGGCCGGCACCGGCCGAGGACGCACGGGGAGCGACGCCGGAGCCGTCGCCGCCGGAGGCGCCGGCGCGAGCCAACGACGCGCGGCGCCCCACAGCGCGCTCGCCGCGCCGGCAAAGAGCAGCACGCACAGCGCCACGAATGCGGGACGCAAGCGCAGCGCCTGGCGACGCGGGCGCTCGAGGCGCGCCAGCACCCGCGCTTGCATGGCGAGGTCGGGCGCCGTCGGCGGCTGACTCTGGCAGAGCCGCTCGAGCGCGGACCAGCTCGGGTCCGTTGCGCCGCTCTCTCTCAGACGCTCGTCCTTCATGAGCGCTCCTTGCGTCTCTGCTGTTCGATCCGGCGATGGAGCTCCTTGCGGGCGTAGTGGAGGCGCATCGAGACCGCGCTCTCGGTAGCGCCCACGACGCCGGCGATCTCCGACGTAGAGTAGCCTTCGATCTCGAACAGCCAGAAGACGACGCGCTGTTGCTCTTTGAGCTCGGCGAGCAGGCGCCCGAGCTCCCGTTGCGCGTGCGCGATCTCGCAGGAGCGCAGCGGATCGGGCGTCGCCGTCGGCAGCTCGTCGAGCTCCGAGTCGGACGCGCGGAAGACGAGGCGACGAAACCAGGCTCGCCGACGCTGATCGCTCGCCGTTTGCGCGGCGATCTTGTAGAGCCAACCGGGCAGGTTGCGGCCGTCGAAGGCGGCGAGCTTGCGGCGGACGACGAGGAACGCCTCCTGCGCGACGTCCTCGATCTCGCTCGACGGCGTGCCGAGCGCGCGCAACCACACCACCACGGAGGTGAACCAGTCGCGATAGACACTGGTGAAGTCGGCCGCAGGGCAGACGACCAGTGACGGCTCCTCTATCGATCCGACCCGCATCTCCACCTATACATGGGTAGCGCGCACCATCTCTTTTCACGGTTTTCGTACGCGGAAGACCGGTCCCAGCCCGAACCCGATCCACACGCGCGGCGTCTGCCCGACCACGCCCACCGGATCGACCAACACGTCGAGGGGATGAAGCGCGACATCGACCGCAGCGGCCAGCTCGACCCCGAGCCGGGCAGAAAACCACCACCGCAGCCCTACCACGAGCCGCGCCGCGGGATCAAATCGCGCGGTCGATCGTGCTGGCGACAGGTCGCGGCCCTCGACCAGCAGCGCCGCGGCGCTGAACGCGGCCGTTCCGCTGAGCTCGAGCCGACCGCGTCGCCAAGCCGCGCGCGCGCCGACATCGATGGGAACTCGCGTCAACCGAGCGCTCCCGACACTGAAGCTCTCGGTCACGGGCGCGAGACCTCGCACGCCCAGGCTGGCGGCGATGAAGCGCCAGCCGACGTCGAGCCGCAGCTCGGCGCCGCCGGTGACGAGGACGCCGCCGCTGCCGGCGCCGGGGCCGAGCTCGAGACGTCCACTCGCGGCGAGATCCACGAAGTAGCGCCGCCGCGCCGGCCGCGGCAACTCTTCGACTCGCGGCGGCGCGAGGATGAGATCGACGACGACGGCGACGGCGTGCGCACGGTCGGCGCAGCGTCGCTTGGGATCTTCGAGCGTGCGCTCGGTTCCCGAGGTCGTCACGCGGTAGCGCTCGCCTTCGTCGCTCACGTGGACGCGGATCGCGCCGGCGACGTCGGCGAAGGTCGAGTGCGGCAGCAGGGCCTGCAGCTCGCTCGACACGGACTGAGCGTCGGGGCATCCGTCACTCTCGACGAAGAGGGTCCGCGGAACATCGGCGAGGGCGGGGGCCGCGCCGAGCATGCAGATCAGGCAGGCTCCGCGCGTCCACATTCCGTTGAGCATAGGAGCTACCGGGCGCGATTGCACCGTCGGACACCGGTACGATCTTGCGGGCGCCGGTGCTCGTGGGTATCCTCCCCGGCGCGCGTCCATGGGCGACGACAACTCGAAACCGCCCCAGTCGGCGGGGATTCCCACCGTTGCCATGACCCGCAGCGCGCGCGCCATCGAGGATCTCAGCGGCACGCGCATCGCCCACTTTCGCCTCATCGACATCCTCGGCAGCGGCGGAATGGGCGTCGTCTACCGTGCCGAGGACGAGAACCTGCAGCGCAGCGTGGCGATCAAGCTGTTGCGCGGCAAGCCGTTCGCCGAGGCCGAGTCGCGCGCGCGCTTCATCGACGAGGCGCGCGCCGCGGCGGCGGTGTCGCACGCCAACGTCGCCGCCATCTACGAAGTCGGCGAGGAAGCGGGCCGCGTCTACATCGCGATGGAGCTCGTGGAAGGCCAATCGCTGCTGGCGCGGCTCGTCGCCGTGCCGCCGCTCGACGAGGCGATGCGGCTGGCGCTGCAGATCGCGCAAGGGCTGGCGCGCGCGCACGACAAGGGCGTGTTGCACCGCGACCTCAAGCCCGACAACGTGATGGTGGACGCCGAAGGTCGCGTCAGAATCCTCGACTTCGGCCTGAGCAAGCGCTTCCTTCCGTTCGAGCCGCAAGGCGCCGACGCCGTCGAAGCGAGCCGAATGACGCAGGTCGGGCAGGTGATCGGAACGCCGGGCTACATGTCGCCCGAGCAGGCGCTCGGGCTCGAGGTCGACCAGCGCACCGACATCTACTCGTTCGGCGTGATCCTGTACGAGCTGGCGACCTGCACGCAGCTGTTCGCCGGAGACACGCTCGAGAAGGTCAAGGCCGCGATGACGCTCGATCCGGAGCCACCGTCGCAGCGCAACCCGCGCGTGGGGCCGGAGCTGGAGCGGCTCATCCTGCGCTGCCTGGCCCGCCGCCCCGCCGATCGCTTCGCGAGCGCGCACGAGATCTGCGCCGCGCTCGAGCATCTCGGCGTGACCGGGCGCAGCGAGACGCCGTCGCCGGTCCGCGAGATCCCGTCGGGGACGGTGACGCTGCTGCAAGTCGACGTCGTGGGGTTCGCGGAGCTCGTCGACCTTTTGGGCGATCAGGCGCCCGAGGCGATCGCGCGCCACCGCCGGTTGGTTCGCCGCGAGGTCGGCGCCCGTGGCGGATATCTCGTCGACGGCCCACCTGCGAGCAGCGAACGATCCGCGGGCGCGCACGGCAGTCTCGCGGCGTTCCCGTCGGCGCGTGACGCGGTGCTGGCGGCCGTCGCTCTCCACGGCGCGCACCGCGAGGAGCGCTGGCCCGACGACGTCGCCGTCACCGTGCGCGTGGGGCTGCACACCGGCGAGCCGCGGCTCGTCAAGGGGCGCTACATCGGGCTCGACGTGCATCGCGCGACGCGCATCGCCGCGGCGGCGGCGTCCGGCCAGGTGCTGCTCTCGGCGAGCACCTGGGAGCAGGTGAAACAGGCCGACCTCGACGGCGCGACCGGCCACGACCTCGGCACCCACCGTCTCGAGGAGCTGCGCTATCCGGAGCATCTGTATGCGCTCGCCATCGCCGGCGTCGCGAGCGGTGACCCGCTCATCGCCGCGCAGCGGCCGAACAACCTGCCCGCGCAGGCCACGGCTTTCGTCGGGCGCGAGCGGCAGCTCGGCGAGGTGTGCGAGCTCGTGCGGCGCGCCGACGTTCGGCTGGTCACGCTCACCGGCCCCGGTGGCACCGGCAAGACGCGCCTGTCGATCGAGGTCGCGCGTGCGTTCACCGACGAGTTTCCCGCGGGCGTCTATCAGGTCCTCTTGGCGCCGGTATCGGATCCGGCGCTGGTGCCCGCGCTCGTCGCCGAGACGGTCGGCGTGCCGGAAAGGCCCGGGCGCCCGGCGCTGGAAGCGATCAAGGCGGCGATCGGAAACGGCCACATGCTGCTCGTGCTCGACAACTTCGAGCAGATCGTCGCCGCCGCTCCTGCCGTCGCCGAGCTCTTGACCGCCTGCGCGAACCTCAAGATCATCGCCACCAGCCGCGAGCCGCTCAAGCTGCGCTTCGAGCGCGAGTATCCGGTGCCGCCGCTCGAGCTTCCGGCCGGCCGCGACGAGGATCTTCTGTCCTACGAGTCGGCGCGCCTGTTCGTCGATCGCATCCGCGACGTGCGGCCGGACTTCGCCGTCACTGCCGAAACGGCGCCGCACATCGCCGCCATCTGCACGCGGCTCGAGGGGCTGCCGCTGGCCCTCGAGCTCGCCGCCTCACGCATGAAGATGCTGACGCTGCCGGCGCTGCGCGATCGCTTGCGCGACCGGCTCGGCTTCCTTCGCGGCGACGCGCGCGACCGCGAGGCGCGCCATCAGACGTTGCGCGCGACGATCGCCTGGAGCTATCAGCTCCTCGACGAGGCCGACCGCGTCCTGTTTCGCCGCGTCGCGGTCTTCGCCGGCGGCTTCGACATCGAGACCGCCGAGGCGGTGTGCGTGCTTGGGTCGGACGCGTCGGACGCGTCGTTCGGGGTGTTCGACCGCCTGGCGTCGCTGAGCGACAAGAGCCTGCTCCTGCGCGGCGAAGTCGACGGCGAGCCGCGGCTCGACATGCTGCAGACCATCCGCGAGTACGCGCTCGACGAGCTGCGCGCCACGCCCGAGGCGGAGCTTTTGCGCGCGCGCCACGCCGCCCACTTCGTCGCCCTCGCCGATGCGCTCGGCCCGTCGCTGATGGGGGCGGAGCAGCGGCGCTCGACGGGTCAGCTGTTGACCGAGGCGCAGAACATCCGCGCCGCGCTGGCCTGGGCCGTCGAGCAGACGGCGCCGAAGGAAACGATCCGCCTGCTGCGCGCGCTGCAGTGGTACTGGCTGATGCACGGGCACCTCACCGAAGCGCGCGAGTGGACGACGCGCGCGCTCGCGCAGACGCAGAGCTCCGGCCCCACGCGCGAGCGCGCCCAGATCCTCGAGGTCGCCGCGCTCACCAGCCTCATCTGCGGCGATTTCGCATCGGCGCTGGCGCACGCCGAGGAGGGCGTCGCCATCTGGCGCGGCCAGGGTGACATGGCGGGAGCCGCGCTCTCCCAGATCGTGCTCGGCCTGACCGGCTTCGCGCTCGGCCGGTTTCCCGACGGGCCGCACCTCGTCGAGCAGGCCCTCGTCGCCTGCCGCAAAAGCGGCGATGCCTTCGGTGCGGCGTTCGCGCTGAACGTGCTCGCCGAGCTGGCTCGCGCCGGCGGCCGCTTCGCCGAGGCGCGCACCGGATACGAGGAGGCGATTCGTCTGTTCCGCCAGACGGGCAACATCGTGTTCCCGAGCCTGCTGGCGGTGAACCTGGTGCATTGCCACCTGCACGAGGGCGACTGGCGCGCGGCGGCGGCGCTGCTCGCCGAGACGCTCGAGATGGGCATGAGCTTCAATTACCCGCTGCACATTTCCTATTACCTCGCGTCGATGGCCTGCGTGGCGGTGGCGCGCGATCGACCGATCGACGGCATCCGCCTCTTCGGCGCGTTCGAGGCGCTGAACGCGTCGCTCGGCGCCGAGGTGCAGCCGCAGGACCAGGCCGAGTTCGACAGCTATGTGGCGGCCGCCAGGCGCGCGCTCGGCGACGCCGTCGTCGACGAGGAATGGAAGCGCGGCGCGAGCTGGAGCCGCGATCAGGCGATCGCCGCGACGCTCGCCCTGCGCGACTAAGCGGTAATCGCCAGGATGCACTCGGCGAGCGACGCCGCCGTGTGCGCGAGGCTGACGCCGATCGCATCCTTGTGCATTCGCGTAAGCGGCAGGCGATCGACCAGCCGATCGAGATCCGCGCGATGATCGGCATCGAGCCGGCCATGGTGTCGCATCGTCCGGAACGCCGCCTCCGGGAATCCCGAGCGGGCGCGCAGCTCGTCGAGGAAGAGATCGGCGTCGGCGGGGCCGTCCTCGAGCACGAAGATGTAACCGAGCAGCGCCACCGGGTGGTGATGCTCGATCCAATAGTATTGCGCGCCCACCAGCGCGGCCGTCTGCGCCGGCGGCAGGCTCGCGAGCGCCGCCTGCCGGCCGACGCCCGTCGCGTCGAGATCTTCGAGCGCCCACGTATCGTGGCCGCGCTCCTCGTCGATGTGTACGGCAAAGTACTCGCTAAGGCCGGCGCACACCGGGTCCGACGAGGCGCGCTCGAGTGAGCGGGCCCGCGCCGCGTCCATCAGCGGCACGCTGGCTCGGATCACGTGATGCAGATGAATCAGGAACCGCGTATACGCACGCGCCGGATCGCTCTCGGCCCACAGCTGCTCGAGGGCCGCGTCGAGCGGGCGGCGCATCCATCCGAGCTTCGCGCGCAATACGCGGCTGTACGGCATCGCTACTGCAGAAAGCGATCGATGGAGCGGGCGAACGCCTCGGGCTCCTCGAAGAAGGGAAGATGACCGGACGCTTCGAACACTTCGAAGCGCGAGCCGGGGATGGCCTTGTGAATCCTCCACGCGGTCGAGGGCGCCACGTTGGCGTCGAAGCGGCCGGTGAGGACGAGCACCGGCATCTTGAGGCGCGCCAGCATCGGTCCCAGGTCGATGCGCGCGAGGTCGGCGTTGAGGGCCTCGTTCACCGCGCGGTTCAAGTGCAGCTGGCTCGCCGCCGCCAGGAACTCGTCGCGCTTCCGCGACGAGACGAACAGCATGCTCAAGTACTCCTTGACGGCGGCGACACCGGCGCCGGCGTCGCCGATCGCTTCCAAGACATCGTCTTGATCGCGGCGCTCGCTGGCCT
This sequence comes from Polyangia bacterium, assembly GCA_036494045.1. GTDB lineage: Bacteria > Myxococcota_A > Polyangia > Palsa-1104 > Palsa-1104 > JAQBQH01. The sequence goes on from DASXOU010000244.1 coordinate 22,076, forward strand.
CCGGGAAGAGGTCCTTGAGGATGAAATCGGTGTCGCTCCACTTGGGCGCCGACGAATCGCACAAAACCAGATGCGCCACGTGCTCGGGGTGTCGGACGGCGTACGCCATCGCCAAAAACCCTCCCCAG
>DASXOU010000245.1:0-5767 GCA_036494045.1 Polyangia bacterium
CCGTCGCTGGTCGCCGCGCGGCGCCGGTGGAGCGCTGCCGCTTCGGCTCGGCCGCTGGGCGCTGCGCCTGTGCGCGGCGTCGGCGGCGGCGATCGTGGCGACGGCGCCGATCGGCGCCTGGCACTTCGCGCAGCTGGCGCCGGCAGGCATCGTGTCGAACCTCGTGATCGTGCCGCTGGCCGAGCTCGGCGTCGTGCCGGTCGGCCTCGGCGGCTGCGTGCTCGCGTCGCTGCACGCGCCCGGCGCGGGCCTGTTGTTGCATCTCGCGGGATGGCTTTCGCACCTGATGGCGCTGTTCACCGTCTGGTTCGCGCGGGTGGCGCCGGCGTGGCGCGTGCCGGCGCCGAACCTCGTCGAGATCGTCGCCTGGTACGTCGCGCTCGTCGCGATCGCGGCGCGTGGGCGGCGCGGCCTGCGCATCGTGGTCGCCTGCGCGCTGGTGCTCGGCGCCTCGGCGGCGTGGCGCACCTCGTCGCGCGCCTACGGCCAGACGCTGACCGCGACCTTCCTCGACGTCGGCCAGGGCGACGCGTGCGTGCTCGAGCTGCCGCACGGGCGCGTCGTCGTCATCGACGGTGGCGGCTCGTTCGATCCGAAGTTCGATCCCGGGCAGCAGGTGATCGCGCCGTTCTTGTGGCGGCGCGGCATCCGCCGCATCGATCTGATGGTGCTGTCGCATCCCCATCCCGATCACGCCAACGGCCTCGCCACACTCGTGGAAAACTTCGAGGTCGGCGAAGTGTGGACCAACGGCCAACCGACCGAGCAGCCGGGGACGGTCGCGCTCTTGCACGCGGCGGCCCAGCGCCACATCCCGCTCGGCATGCCGCGCCTGGTTTCGCTCGGCGGCGCGACGTTGCGGCCGCTTGGACCCTACGACGACGCCGGCGCGCTCGCCGTCGATCCGGCGCGCGGCGAGAACGACAACTCGCTCGTCGTCACCGTTGGCTGGCGCGGCCGCTCGCTGCTCTTTTGCGGCGACGTCGAAGCCGACGCCGAGGCAGCCCTGATCGCGCGCGGCGATCCGGCGCTCGCCGCCGACGTGGTCAAGGTGCCCCATCACGGCTCGAAGACCTCGTCGACAGCGGAGCTCGTCGCCGCCACGCATCCATCGATCGCCGTCATCTCGGTCGGCGAGCGCAACCGCTGGGGCTTCCCAAACCCGGGCGTGATGTCGCGTTGGCGCGGCATCGGCGCCCGCGTGATGCGCACCGATCGCGACGGCGGCGTCACCGTCACCGTCGATCGACGCGGCCGAGTTGCCGCCGAAGGGAGCCTCTAGCATGATGAGGTGTGCCGCTCCGCTTGGAAGTCAGCGCGCTCGGCGACTCCGGCTCGCGCCGCGTCTTCCGCTACGAGTTCGACGCCGACCGCGCCCAGATCCTGCTCGGCCGCCGCGGCGGCGTCGACGTGCTCTTGCCCGACTCGCGCGTCTCCCTGGTGCACGCGCGCATCGAGCGGAAAAAGGGCGCCTATTATCTCGTCGACGACGGCTCGACCAACGGTACGCGGCTCAACGGCACCGTCGTGGCCATCGGCCTGAGGCAGCCCTTGCGTGAGGGCGATCGCATCACCATCGGCGAGTATGCGCTGCAGGTGACGATCCCGTCGTCGCACACCGGCACCGAGGCGCGGCCCGAGAGCTCGCTGTCGATGGCGCGCGGCATGGTGCGCGATCTGCTCGAGCGGCTGGGACCGGGCGAGTCGCAGCCGTCGTTGTGCGTGCTCGACGGGCCGCAGACCGGCGTCATGCTGACCATCGGCGACGTCGGGCGCACGTACATCCTCGGGCGCGCGGCCGGCAACGACCTCCGGCTCGACGACGTCGACATGTGGCGCGAGCACGCGGCCGTCGAGCGCGACGAGCTCGGCGTGACCATCCGCTCCGCGGGCACGCACGCCGTCGAGGTCAATGGCGAGCGCGTGGCCGCGGCGCGCCAGCTCCATGACGGCGACACCGTCCGGCTCGGCGCCACGGCGATGCGCTATCAAGATCCGGCCGAGGTCTACCTCCGCAAGCTCGAGGAGGAGGAGGCGCCCGCGCCGCCCGCGATGTCGCGGCCGATCGCGGTCTCGCGCCCGCCCGAGACGGCGCTCATCGTGCTCGGCGTGATCGCGGCCGTGGCGGCGCTCGGCGGCATCCTCTACGTGCTCCTGTGGTGAAGATCCCCGTCGGCGGCTTCACGCTCGCGGGCGAGGCGCAGCTCGTCGACGGCGCGCCCGCGGCGGTGGTGTGCCATCCGCATCCGGCGTTCGGCGGACGCATGGACAACCCGCTCGTGGTCGCGCTCGCCGGCGCCTGCGCCGCCGTGGGCTGCTCGACGCTGCGCTTCAACTTCCGCGGCCTCGACGGATCCGAGGGCACGCCGACCGGCGGCACGCTCGAGCACGAAGACGTGGCCGCGGCGATCGCCTGGGCGCGCGAGCGTGGCGCCCCGCGCGTGGCCGTGGTCGGCTACTCGTTTGGCGCGCTCATGGCCGCGCGCGCGATCGCCGACGGCGCCGAGGTCGCCGCTTTGGCGGCGGTCGGCTTTCCCACGACGCTCGTCGGCCACGCGGCCGACCGCGTCGCCGTCGTCGAACGCGCGCTCGATCGCCGCGTCCCGTGGCTCTTCGTCGACGGCGACGCCGATCAATTCTGCGAGGTCGACCGGGTGCAGGCCTGGACGAACGGGCGGCCGTGGGCGCGCCACGAGCTCATGCGCGGCAGCGGCCACTTCTTCGTCGACGGCGACGAACCCGACGTCTGCGCCCGCGTCGCCCGCTTCGTGAAGGAGGCGACATGCGCACGCTGATCGCGCTCGCGCTCGCGCTCGCCGTCGGCCTGGCGGCGCCACCGCCCGCGCGCGCCGACGGCCGTCGCAAGAAGGTGATCGGCGCGGTGCTCATCGGCGTTGGCAGCGTCTTCGACGCGGCGACCACCGCGCTCACCTTCACGGGTCTCGCACGCGGCGGCTGGTCCTTCACGCCGCGCAGCTCGACCGACACGGCGCTCCTGTGGACCGGCGTCGCCGGCAACTTCGCCCTCGACACCATCCTGACGATGGGCATCGTCATCTACTGCAAGGGCGGCGACGAGATGCGAAAGTCGAAAGCAGCGACGGGCCGGCGCTAGCGGACGAATCAGCGCTTCTTGTTCTTCTTGCGCTGCTTGCGCGCTTCCTTGCGCTTCCGCTTTTCCTTGTTCTTGTTCACGTTCGACTTCGGCACCGTGAACTTGCGCTCCATCGCCGGCATCCCCGCCGCGCCCATGAGCTGCGACACGTCGATGCCCGCCAGCTTCTTCATCTGCGCGATCTGCTTGAACCCGGGAATCTTGCCGAGCAGCCCCGACTGCGCGCCCATCTGCGACATCATCTGCCGCATCATGGCGAACTTGTTGAGCAGCTCCTTGACCTCGGTCTCCTTGCGCCCCGCGCCCTTGGCCACGCGCTTGACGCGTTTCTCGTCGTAGTCGGCGCCCTTGCGCCGCTTCATCATCTGACCGTTCGGATTCGTGATCGTCTCCCACGACGTCACCACGAACGCCTCCGGATGCGACCGCTCCTGCTTGGTCATCGACGAGATCATCGCCTCGATCTTGACCAGCTCCTTGTCGTCGAGGTTCACGCCCTCGGGCAGCCCGCCCGGGAAGAACGGCATCTTCTCGAACAGATCCTTCAGCGATCCCATCTTCTGGATCACGCGGATCTGATCGAGGAAGTCCTGCATGTCGAACTTGCCCTTGAGCATGCGGACGGCGTCTTCTTCCGCCTTCTCCGCGTCGACGACCTGCTCGAAGTCCTTCATCAGGCCGACGATGTCGCCCATCCCGAGGATGCGCGACGCCAACCCCTCGGGCCGGAACTCCTCGAGCTTGTCGAGCCCCTCGCCCATGCCGAGGAACTTGATCGGCTTGCCCGTCACTTCCTTGATCGACAGCGCCGCGCCGCCGCGCGCATCGCCGTCGAGCTTGGTCAGGATCACGCCGGTGACGCCGACGCGATCGTTGAACGTCTTGGCCGTCTTGACCGCGTCCTGCCCGATCATCGCGTCGATGACGAAGAAGACCTCGTTCGGCTTGGTGCGCTGCTTGATGTCGTCGAGCTCGGCCATGAGCGGCTCGTCGATCGCCAGGCGGCCGGCGGTATCGAAGAGCACGACGTCGCGATTGGTCTCGTAGGCGCGCTTGACCGCCGCTTCGCAGATCTCCGGCGGCGACGTGTTCTCCATCGAGAACACCGGCATCCCCAGCTGCCCGCCCAGCACTTTGAGCTGCTCGACGGCGGCCGGACGATAGATGTCGGCCGCGACCAGCATCGGGCGGCGCTTGTTCTTCTCCAGCCAGCGAGCGAGCTTGCCGACGGTGGTCGTCTTGCCGGAGCCTTGCAGACCGACCATCATGATCGACGTCGGCCCCTTCTTGGCCCAGTCGAGGTCGGTGTCGATCGGCCCCATGAGCTCGATCAACTCTTCCTGACAAATGCGGATGAAGTGTTGCTCCGGCGTCGCCGACAGCGCGCGGTCGCCCGCCTTGGCGCGCAGCTTCACCGTCTCGCCGATCGCCTTTTCCTTCACGCGATCGAGGAACGTCTTGGTGACCTTGAACTCGACGTCGGCCTCGAGCAGCGACATGCGCACGTCGCGCAGCGCGTCTTCGATGTTGTCGGGCGTCAGCTCGGTGACGCCGGTCAGGCGCGCCTTGGCGTTGCGGAACCCGCGCGAGAGTGTTTCGAGCATCGGCGTTGTCTAGCATATACTGCGTCGCCGATGAAGCACGCGCTAGCCCCGACGGCACTGCTGGTCGCGCTCCTCTGTGCGTCGGCGGCGCGCGCCGCCGATCTTCCGTGCGGCCCGGCCGAGCCGGGAACCGTGAACCTCGACGGGCTCACCGACGATTGGGCCGAGGTCGAAGGCATCGACGCCGGCGGCAAGGACCCGAACCTCTCGTTCACAATCAAGTGCAACACCGAGGAGCGCACGCTCATGCTGCTCGTCGACGTGCGCGACAGCTACTTCGTGCGCACCAAGGCGGCCAAGCCCGGCGAGGACCACATCGAGCTCACGCTCGGCGGCCACACGCTCACCATCTTCCCCGGCGACGCGCGCGCGATCCCGACGCTGGCGCGCTGGGGCACAAAGCCGGCCAAGGGCGTCAAGGCGGTCTCGGCGCTGCAACAGGCGGGCTGGGCCGTCGAGCTCGCGATCCCGATGAGCGCCATCCCCGGCTACAAAGCGGGCATGCCTCTGTCGTACAAAGTGGCGGTCGCCGATTGCGACTCGAAAGCGGCGCTCAAGACCGAGCGCACCCTCGACTCGTCGGGCAGCATCGTCTTCGCCGAAGGCGACGCCGCGCTCGAAGGGTTTCTCAAGGATCGCAACCTCAAGCGCAGCGACATCTGGTTCGACAAGCCGATCTCGCTCGGCGGAAAAGCGGGCGGCCGCGCCGTCGCCGCCGGGCACTATCTCGCCTTCGTCACCGACGGCTATGTGTTCATCGAGCTGCCCGTCAAATCGCGCGCCGACGTCAAGGACGCGCGCGTCGTCGATCTCGCCGGCGACGGGCGGCAGGCGATCGTCATGCGGTACCTCGAGCGCGGCAACGGCGGGGAGCGGCAGGTGCTCGCCGCCTGGCGCGTCGTCGGCGACTCGGAGATCCGGCGCGTCTTCGCCGCCGAGGTCGGCAAGTCGACGCCGTCGGGGCGCGTCGAGGACAAGGTCGCGTTCGTCAAGCGCGGGCGCGCCACCGACATCGTCATCGACGCCGGCGCGGCGCCCGGGTTGTCGG
>DASXOU010000246.1:0-2569 GCA_036494045.1 Polyangia bacterium
GGCCCGGCGCAATCGCCGCCGGCTGCAAGCGGCGCGCGCGTCGATCGCCGTCGGCAAAATCGCGGGCGCCGTCGGCACCTACGCCAACGTCTCGCCGGGCGTGGAGTTCGACGCGCTCACGCGGCTCGGGCTGCGTCCCGAGACGGTGGCGACGCAGGTGGTGCAGCGCGATCGCCACGCGGAGCTCTTCGGCGCGCTGGCGCAGATTGGCGCGTCCGTCGAGAAGCTGGCGATCCAGATCCGCCATTGGCAGCGCACCGAGGTCGGCGAGGCCGAGGAAGCCTTCGGCAAGGGGCAGAAGGGCTCCTCGGCGATGCCGCACAAGAAGAACCCGATCTTGTCGGAGAACCTGACCGGCCTGGCGCGCATGCTGCGCGTCTATGTCGTGCCGGCGCTGGAGAACGTCGCGTTGTGGCACGAGCGCGACATCTCGCACTCGTCGGTCGAGCGCATGATCGCGCCCGACGCGACCTCGCTCGCCGACTTCATGTTGCGCCGCGCGGCCACGCTCGTCGATGGCCTCGTCGTGCACGCGCCGCGCATGCAGAAGAACCTGGCGCTCACCGGCGGGCTCATCTTCTCCGAAGGCGTGATGCTGGCGCTGGTGCGCACCGGCCTGCCGCGCCAGACCGCGTATGAAATCGTGCAGCGCTCGGCCTTGCGCGCGCGCGACGAAGGCGGCGACTTCAAGTCGCTGCTCGCCGCCGATCCCGAGGTCCATTCGCGTTTGCCCGCCGGCGCGCTCGACGCCGCGTTCAACCTCGAGCACCACCTACGCCACGCCGATCGCATCATCGATCGCGCACTCTCGGACGAAGGGGAATCATGATCTCCGACGACATCCTGCACGCACAGCTCGGCCGCACCGTCGACAACACCGATTTTCCGACGCTCGGCGAAAAGTACGAAGGCAAGGTCCGCGACAACTACACCAAGGACGGCAAGCGCATCATCATCGTCAGCGATCGCTTGAGCGCCTTCGACGTGGTGTTGTGCACCATCCCGTTCAAGGGGCAGGTGCTCAACCAGCTAGCGGCCCACTGGTTCGACGAGACCAAATCGATCGCGCCCAACCACATCATCGACGTTCCCGATCCGGTGGTCACGCGCGCCATCGAGTGCGTGCCGCTTCCCGTCGAGATGGTGGTGCGCGGATATCTGACCGGCGTGACCAAGACGTCGATCTGGCGCAACTACGAAGCGGGCCTGCGCAGCTTCGGCGGCACCACCTTGCCCGACGGCATGAAGAAGAGCGAGCCGCTGCCGAAGGCGCTGATCACGCCGACGACCAAAGCGGAGAAGGGCGGCCACGACGAGAACGTCACGCCCGCTCAATTGGCCGAGCGCGGCCTCGTCGACGGCGCGATGTTCGAGACGCTGGCCAAGATGTGCCTCGAGCTGTTCGCGTTCGGACAGAAGCGCGCCGCCGAGCGCGGGCTCATCCTCGTCGACACCAAGTACGAGCTCGGCAAGACGCCCGACGGCAGGATCGTGTTCATCGACGAGATCCACACGCCCGACTCGTCGCGCTACTGGTACGCCGACGACTACTCGCAGCGGCTGTCGCGCGGGGAGGAGCCGCGCTCGCTCGACAAGGAGTACGTGCGCCGCTGGTACGTCGACCAGGGTTACAACGGCAGCGGCACGCCACCCCAGATCCCCGAGGGCGTGCGCGTCGAGGCGGCGCGCCGCTACATCGCCGCCTACGAGCAGGTGACCGGCAAGTTCTTCTCGCCCGACACCGACGAGCCGAACGCGCGCATCCGGAAGAATTTGGGGATCAAGTGAAAGCGCGCGTCTACGTGACGCTGAAGTCGGGCGTGCTCGATCCGCAGGGCCAGGCGGTGGCGCGCGCGCTCGGGCGGCTCGGCTTCGGCGAGGTCAAGGACGCGCGCATCGGCAAGTTCATCGAGATGCAGATCGCCGACGACGTCAAAGACGTCGAGGGCCACATAAAGCAGATGTGCGAGAAGCTGCTCGCCAACACGGTGATCGAGGAGTACCGCTTCGAGATCGTGAAGTGAGCGCGCGATGAACATCGCGGTCGTACGATTTCCCGGCAGCAACTGCGACGACGACGCCTTCCACGTCGTCGGCCGCGTGATGGGGCAGCCGGTGCGCTTCGCCTGGCACAAGGATGCGTCGCTCGGCGACGCCGAAGCGGTCGTCCTGCCCGGCGGTTTCTCGTACGGCGACTACCTGCGCGCCGGCGCCATGGCCGCGCAGTCGCCGATCATGGCGGCGGTCCGGGCGTTCGCCGACAAGGGCGGCCCGGTGCTGGCGGTGTGCAACGGCTACCAGATCGCCTGCGAATCGGGGCTGCTCGACGGCGCGCTGACGCGCAACGCCTCGTTGCACTTCGAGTGTCGCGACGTGCACCTCCTCGTCGAGGGCAAGCCGACGCCGTTTACGCGCGCGATTCCGGCGGGGCGCATCTTGCGCATTCCCATCGCGCACGCCGAAGGTCGTTTCGTGCATCCCGACGTCGCCGCGCTCGAGAAGGAAGGGCGCGTCGTCTTCCGGTACGTCGATCCGACCGGCGGCGTCACCGATGGCGCCAATCCCAACG
>DASXOU010000247.1:0-3059 GCA_036494045.1 Polyangia bacterium
CGAGCGCGTCAAGAAGCTCACCGGCGTCGACATGAAGAGCGTCATCGTCGCCGACGAAGCGGGCGTGCTCGCCAAGGCGATGCCGCACACGAGCCCGTTCGACATCGAGCGGCTCGCCATCGCCGAGGCGCGCAAGCTGGCTTCGTTGCAGAACGCCGATGGGAAGATGCGCGCGGCAGTCGAGCAGGCGATCCTCGAGATCGAGCAGACCGGCTACGGCGAGGTCTTGCAGGAGCTCGATCGGCTCAAGGCCGATCCGAATTGGCTCGGTGGCATCCTGCACAAGAAGAAATAGCAGTGCTATTGCGCGGCGCCGACGGCGAGCGCGGCCGGGTAGGTCAGGTTGCGCAGCGTGGTGCCGTCGACGAGGATGTCGCAGGTGGCGCCGTCGATGCGCACGACGTGGCGCACGTTGCTCAGCGGCGATCCGCTCTGCGCGGCGGTGCAGGTGGCGAGCACGCGGCCCGGCTTGGTCGGATCGGGCGCGGCGTCGTTGGCCTTCCACGGGCTCATGCACATCGCGTTGGCGCAGGTGAGCGGCCCGAACGTCTGCATGCCGGTGGTGCCGTCGTCGTCGATCTCGTAGGCGATGTCGCCCATTGTCGTCGAATTGGAGCTCTGCAGCCAGACGAAGCGGCTGGTCGTGCCGGCGTGCAGCGTGTTTAGCGTCGTCACTTCCGGACCGGGCGGCGCCTGGTTGTAGTAGATGCTCGGGGTGACCGTGTTGCCGTCCCACGGCACGGCGACCTCGACGACCGGATGCGACGGCGAGCTGCCGTTGTCGACGTAGGCGATCTTGGTGGCGTCGCGCGGATCCTGCACCATCGCCTGCACCTCGCCGCCGAGCGGGATGGTCGACATCGACGTGGTGACGTCGATGAAGTCGAGCTGCATGCCATTGCCACCGTCGAGGAGTGCGAGCACCGAGACGGTGCCTTCGCCGTGCGTGTCGTAGCCGACCGCGATCGAGGTCGCGCCGGCGTGTGAAAGCGGAAAGACGTTGAGCGGCACGTCGCCGAACTGCGTCGGGCGATAGGTCCAGCGCAGCTGATCGCTCGCCGAGTCGAGCAGCACGACGCTGTCGGAGGCGCCGTAGGCGACGCTGCCGGGCGGCACCCAGGCGATCGAGTTGGGCGACTTGGAGAGCGTGTTGGCGGCGGTGAGCTGCGGGCCGCAGGGCGTGACGGTGTCGTCGCCGACCGCGTACTGCAAGACGGCGCCGTCGGTGGTGCGCGAGCCGTCGACGCTCTCCATGGCCACGAGCAGCACCGGCGCGCCGACGCTGCAGCCGTTGGCGCTGGTGCCGCCGCCGCCGCCCGAGCCGCCCGAGCCGCCGCCGCCGGAGCCGCCTGAGCCGGCGCCGCCGTCGCCACCGCCGGGCATGCCGGCCATGTCGCCGTTGCCGTCGTTGACGTGGGAAAACCCGCAACATGCGGTCGAGAGGAACGCGGCCAGCAGACAAAAACGCAACTTCAGCCCCCGTTTGGAACGCGCGCTCGTAACACGAGCGCACACCAGGAGTCAACCGGATGCACGTTCGTGGTCCGACATTACAACCCACGTATGCGTCGTCGAGACCAGGCTACGCTCGCGCTCCTCGGATTCTTCTTCGTCGTGGCGTCGACCCTCGAGCTCTACTTTCTGGTGGCGCACGATCGGCTGGCGGCGGCGGCGGCGCACAATCCGTTCGCCTGGCTGCTCGCGATCTACGGTCCGGCGGATCGCGCCTACTTCGACGCGCCGTCGCCGCTGGCGCTGGCGCTCGAGGGGTTCAACGTCGCGGTCACGCAGCCGCTCGGCGCGCTCCTCGCGTACGCGATCGTGCGGCGGCGGCCGTGGCGCTGGCCGCTGCAGCTCGGCGTCGGCGCCTATGTCACGTATTCGGTGCTGCTCTATTTCCTCGTCGCGCACGTGTCGGGGCTCGCCGGCATGCGCGATCGTCGGGTTGCGACCTTCGCGATCTTCTACGGCGCGAACCTGCCATGGCTGGCCGGCTACGCGTGGCTCGCGTGGGACGCAGCGCGCGCGATCGTGGCGCGCATGCGGCGCTCAGCGCCAGCGATCGTAGAGCGCGATCGGATTCTTGCCGTCGTCGAGGATTTCGGAGAGCAGGCGGCGGAAGTCGAGGCGCGGTGACAGCGCGGCGATGACGGCGAGCGCGCCGAGCCGCTGGCGCCACAAGAGGATCGCGGCCGGCGGCAGCGCGATGCGGCCCAGGCGCAGGAGCTCGCCGGTGCGCGCGATCAGGCGCGCGACGTGCTTGGGCCCGAGGGTGAACTCGCCGCGCGTGAGGAACGGCCGCGCCAGCAGATCTTCCCACTCGCGCCAGATCGATCCTTCGAAGACGCCGGCGTCGCTGGCGACGAGGCCCTCTTCATGCGCGGCGTGGCGCAGCGTCTCGCCGTCGCGCTGAATCATCGAGAGGAACAGGCGGCGATCGGCGGCGCGCAGCTCGTCCGTGAGCGCGGCCGACGAGCCGAAGTCGACGAACCCGACCTTCTCGCCGTCGAGGATCAAGTAGTTCCCCGGGTGCGGATCGGCGTTGAAGATGCCGTGACGGAGGGGGGCGCCGAAGGCGAAGCGGAAGATCGCGCGGGCGCCGCGACGTCGCGCTTCCGCATCGTCTTCGGCCAGATCGGCGATGGCGCGGCCGTCGAGCCGATCCATGGTGAGCACGCGCGCCGTCGAGCGCGCGGCGTCGACACGTGGGATCACGATGGTGGCGTCGCCGGCGAACGCGCGCGCGAAGCGCTCGAGCCAACGCGCTTCGGCGACGTAGTCGAGCTCGCCGAGCAGCTGCTCGCGCATGGTGGCAAGCGCCTCGGCGGCGGCGCCGGCGCCGAGCTCGTCACCGACGATGCGGCGCAGAAGTGACGCCGATGTCAGATCGTCGCGCAGCGCTTCGGCGACGCCCGGGTATTGCACCTTGACGGCGAAGCGGCGGCCGTCGGCGTCCTCGGCGGCGTGCACCTGGCCGAGCGAGGCGGCGGCGATGGGCGTGTCGTCCCACTTGGCGAAGCGCTCTTCGGGCGGCGCGCCCAATTCGGCGGTGACGGCGG
>DASXOU010000248.1:0-9753 GCA_036494045.1 Polyangia bacterium
ACTCGTTCACCTTCAAGGTGGGGCTGGGCTTGTGAAGCTGCCGGCGACGGCGCGGCGGCTGCGCGAGGCGCGCGCGCGCGGCGAGGTCGCGCACGCGCCGACGCTGACGGCGGCGGCGGCGCTGGCGGGCGGAGCGATCGCGCTGGCGGCTTCGGCGCGGCCGGCGGCGGCGCATCTGGTGGCGTTGGCGCGCGCGGCGTGGAGCGGGGCGCCGATGCAGGAGCCGGCGCGATCGCTGGTGTCGCTGGTGTTGACGATCGCGGGGCCGGTGGCGGCGGCAGCGTTCGGCGCGGCGCTGGTGGCCGGGCTGGCGCAGACGCGGTTCAACTTCGCGCCGGGCGCGCTCGGCGTGCGGCGCGACGAGCCGGAGCCGTGGGCGGCGACATCGTTCGCGGCGGCGGCGGCGCTGGTGCTGCTCGGGCGCGGCAGCGGCCGCGCGCTCGTCGCTGCGCTGGCGCGTACCGACGGTGCAGCGGCGGCGGCGAACGTGACGGCCGCGGCGATGGCGTCGCTGGCGGCGCGGGCGATCGTGATGGTGGCGCTGGCCGGGCTCGGCGAATTGGCGTGGCGGCGCGCGCAGCTCGCCGACGCGTTGTCGATGTCGCGCGCGGAGGCCGAGCGCGAGCGGCGCGAGGACGAAGGCGATCCGCGGCTGCGCGCCGAGCAGCGACGGCGGCAGCGGGCGCTGGCGCGCGATCCGCTCGTCGACGAGGTGGCGCGCGCGGGGCTGGTCGTGACCGCCGAGGGCGTGGCGGTGGCGCTGCGGCTCGTCGACGGAGTGGTGCGCGTGGCGGCGGCCAGCGACGAGCGGCTGCGCGCGCAACGGATCGCGGACGTCGCGCGGCGGCTCGGGATCGCGGTGCGTGCCGACGATGCGCTGGCGGCGCCGCTGGCTGCGTTGCCGGCGGGCGCGCCGGTGCTGGCGGAGTTGCAGGCACGCGCGCTTACCGCCTTGCGCGCGGTTCGGAGGACGAGTACGACTGTCGCATGACACGCGTGCGCAAGGCGGTGATTCCCGCCGCCGGCCTCGGCACCCGCTTTCTTCCCGCGACCAAGGCGATCCCGAAGGAGATGCTGCCGATCGTCGACGTGCCGACGCTGCAGCTGATCGTCGAGGAGGCGGTCGACGCCGGCATCGAGGAGATCGTGCTCGTCACCGGGCGCGGCAAGTCGACGATCGAGGATCACTTCGATCACAGCTACGAGCTCGAGCACACGCTGCGCGAGCGCGGCAAGAACGACTTGTTGGCCCAGGTCGAGCGCATCTCGAAGCTGGTGCGCCTCGTGAGCGTGCGGCAGAAGGAGCCGCTCGGGCTCGGGCACGCGGTCCTGGTGGCGCGGCAGGCCGTTGGTGACGAGCCGGTGGCGGTGCTGCTCGGCGACGATCTGTACGACTGCGCGGGGCGGCGGCCGGCGATCGGCCAGCTCGTCGACGAGTTCGCGCGCCTGGGTGGCGACAAGGGCGTGGTCTCGCTGATGGAGGTGCCGGCGGGGCAGGAGTCGATGTACGGCATCGCCAAGGGCAAGGCGCTGCCCGAAACGAAGTCGCAGCGGTCGATCCACGTCGAGGATTTCGTGGAGAAGCCGGCGCCGGGGACGGCGCCGTCGCGGATGGCGATCGTCGGGCGCTACGTGTTGCCGGCGGCGATCTGGGAGATCCTGGCGCGCACCAAGCCGGGCAAGGGCGGGGAAATCCAGCTCACCGACGGGCTCAAGGAGCTGGCGCAGCGCGGGGCCGGCTGCTACGGGCTGGTCGTCGACGGGACCCGCCACGACGCGGGCGACAAGCTCGGGTATCTCGGCGCCAACCTGGCGTGGGCGCTCAAGCGCGACGACTTGCGGCCGGGGCTGTTGGCGTTGATGCGTCGGCTCGTCGACGAAGCGCGGTAGCGATGATCGCGCGCGTCGCGGTGTTCGCGCCGGTCGAGCGCGCGTTCGACTATCGCGTGCCGGCGGCGCTGGCGGTGGGCGTGGGCGCGCGCGTGTGGGCGCCGTTCGGCGGGCGCACGCTCGAGGGCGTGGTGCTGGCGGTCGATCCGCCCGACGCCGTCGCCGATGCCAAGCCTCTGGTGAGCGTCGTCGACGCGCCGGCGGTGGGCGGCGATCTGGTGGCGCTGGCGGCGTGGGTGGCCGAGTATTATTGCGCGCCGGTCGGCGAGGTCATGCGGCTCATGTTGCCCGCGGGCGGCGCGGCGCGGGTCAAGCGCACGCTCGCGCTCACCGACGAGGGCGAGCGCGCGGCGGCCGGGTTGTCGGCGGCGCTCGAGCCGATGGCGCTGCAGGGGCTCGACGGCGAGGCGCGCGCGCTCCTCGCCGCGATCGCGCGCGGCGAGGCCAAGGGCGAGCCGGCGGGCAAGGGGCTGCGCGCGCTCCTCGAGCACGGGCTCGTCACCGTCGACGCGGCGGTGTCGACGCGCGGGGCGCGGACCGATTCGCTCGTGCGCGTGGTGGCGCCGCTCGACGGCGAGGCGCGCGCGGCGGCGTTCGGGCGCGCCAAGAAGCGCGAGGAAATTTTCGATCGGATCGCCGCGGCGGGGACGGTTGCGTTGTCGGAGCTGCGCCGAGCGGATGCGCGCGCCGGCGAGCACGTGCGCGCGCTCGTCGAGGCCGGGCTCGTCGCCGTCGAGACGCGCGAGGTCGCGGTCGATCCGTTCGCCGACGCGCGCACCGAGCACGCCGAGCCGCCCCCGCTGACGCCGGCCCAAGCGACTGCGTTGGAGATGATTGAACCGAAGCTGCGCGAGCGCGTCTACGCGCCGTTCGTCGTGCACGGCGTGACCGGCTCGGGCAAGACCGAGGTCTACCTGCGCGCGATCGCCACGGCGCTGGCGCTCGGCCGGCGCGCGCTCGTGCTCGTGCCCGAGATCTCGCTCACGCCGCAGCTGGCGGCGCGCTTCCGCGGACGCTTCGGCGATCGCGTCGCCGTCTTGCACAGCGGGCTCTCCGACGCGGCGCGCGCCGATGCCTGGCGGCGCATCGCGCGCGGGCAGGTCGACATCGCGCTCGGCGCGCGCTCGGCGGTGTTCGCGCCGCTCGCCGAGCTCGGCATCGTCGTCGTCGACGAGGAGCACGACGGCTCGTTCAAGCAGGAAGAGGGCGTGCGCTACCATGGGCGCGACGTGGCGCTGGTGCGCGCGCGCCACGCCGGCGCGGTGGCGCTGCTCGGCTCGGCCACGCCTTCCTTGGAGACGTGGGTGGCGGCCAAGGAGGGGCGGCTTGGACTTCTCGAGCTGCCCGAGCGCGCCACGCCGCGGCCCTTGCCGCGCGTCGAGATCGTCGATCTCAAGGTGCACAAGGGCATCATCACCGACGCGCTGTTGCGCGGGCTGCGCGCGACGCTCGACGCCGGCGAGCAGGCGATCCTGTTTCTGAATCGGCGCGGATTTTCCACGTTCTCGTTGTGCAAGGCGTGCGGCGAGCCGGTGCGCTGCCGCCACTGCTCAGTGGCGCTGACCTATCATCGCGGCGAGTCGCGCCTGCTCTGCCATTACTGCGGCTTCTCGACGGTGCCGGCGAAGAAGTGCACCGCGTGCGGCAAGCCGGCGATCGAGATGATGGGTTACGGCACCGAGCAGCTCGAGCAGCTCCTCGGCATGTCGCTGCCGGGCGCGCGCATCGCGCGGCTCGATCGCGACACCGCCGCCGGCGAGGGCCTGGTGCGCGTGCTCGACGCGTTTCGCGCGCGCGAGATCGACGTGCTCGTCGGCACGCAGATGGTGACCAAGGGGCACGACTTTCCCGGCGTCACCTTCGTCGGCGTCGTGCTCGCCGATCAAGGGCTCAACCTGCCCGATTTTCGCGCCAGCGAGCGCACGTTCCAGCTGCTCGAGCAGGTGGCGGGGCGCGCCGGCCGCGGCGACAAGCCGGGGCGCGTGCTCCTGCAAACGTTTCAGCCGCGCGCCGACGCCATCGCCTGCGCGCGCGATCACGACTACACGCGCTTCGCCGAGGCCGAGCTGCGCGCGCGCGTCGAGCCGCGCTGTCCGCCGCACACGCGCATGGCCTGCGTGCGCGTCGACGGCGCCGATCCGCTCATGGTGCGCGACGTGGCGATGCGCGCGGCGGCGGCGGCGCGAACGCTCGCCGAGCGCGCGCCCGGCGACGCGGCAGCGACGGTGCTGGGGCCGATGGAGGCGCCGCTGTCGCGCCTGAAGGGGCGCACGCGCTGGCAGCTCTTCCTGCAGTCGTCACAACCGCGCGTCCTGCGCGCGATCGCCCGCGCAGCGACGGAGACGGCCGCGCCGCGCGGGGTTCGCCTCAGCATCGACATCGATCCGGTCTCCATGCTCTAAACGCCTGTTTCTGCCCGCGAGATGCGTTAAAATCAGGGTCCGTGCAGCCGCCGTCGATCGTCATCGCCGCCAACCCGTACGAGGCCGAGCTGTGCCGTCGCGCGCTCGTCGAGACCGGGCTGCGCGTGGTGGTGGCCGAAGGCGGCGAGGGCGCGCTCGAGGTCGTGCGCGCGGAGAAGCCGCTGGTGCTGGTGATTGCGCTCGGCCTCATCGGCGTCGAGCCGCTCGAGCTTCTGCAGGCGGCGCGCGTCGACATGCCGCAGCTGCCGATCTTCCTCATCGGCGATCGCGACGGCGAGCTGCCCGACGAGGACACGGCGGCGCGCGTGGGCGCGACGCGGCTGTTCCTCCGGCCCATCGACTCCGACGCGCTCGCCGACGCCATCGAGAAGCGCGCCGTCGAGGCCGAGGTCGCCGAGGACGTGGCCGAGGCGATGGCCGAGTTCGACGCGCGCCCGCCGACGATCGACGCGGCACCGCTGGTCGAGGAGGCCATCGTCGAGCTCGAGGCCGACTACGGCGACGACGAAGAGCGGCCGCCCGAGGTGCTGGCCAAGCTGGCGCTCAAGCGCGTGCCGACCGAGGTGATGAAGGGCGTCATCGAGGTGCCGGCGTCGAAGCCCCACATCGAAGCCTCGGTCGACAAGGTCGAGGCGATGCTGGAGATGGACGCCGACGAGCCGACGCCGTCGCCGCAGACGATGCCGCCCGAGGTGCGCGTGGCGACGCCGATCATCGAGACCTATGAGCTGGCGCGCAAGACCGACGAGATGCCGGCGGTGGCGGCGCCGGTCGACGCCGCGCTGGCGATGACGCCGCCGTCTTCGGTCACCGTCGAGCCGCTCATGCGCGCCGACGATGCGCTCAGCGACATGGGCCTGCAGCAGCTCGTGGTCTCGGCCGACTTCGTCGCCAAAGGTGATGCGGCGCCGCCGCGAATCGTCACGAAGCTCGAGCGCGCCGACGAGCCGGCCGAGCGCGCGCGCCCCGCGTTCGACGAGCGCTCGACCTTCGCGCGGCGCCTCGAGAACGAGCTGTCGGCGGCCGAGCGGCGGCTGTTCCCCGATTCGCCGTCGACGGTGAGCGCGGCGCGCGACGAATACGAAGACGCGCTCGGCGACATCGATCTCGACGCGCTCGGCATCGACACCATCCCCGGCATCGGCGCCGACACGCTCGACGCCGCGTTCGATCTCAAGCCGGCGGCGCGCAACGGCCACACCAACGGCAGCGGGCCGGCCGACGCGCCGCCGCCGGCGCCGCCGCCGCAGTTGGTCGCGACCGAGGCGCGCGCGATCGCGTCGTTGCCGGAAGAGGAGGGCGATCTCGCCACCACCGACGTGGCCACGCTCTTCGCCACGCTGCACGCCGCCGGCTTTTCCGGCGCGGTCACGCTGCAGCGCGGAGACGGCGACAAGACGCTCTACTTCGACGCCGGCACGCCGGTCGCGGCGCGCTCGACGTTCGCGCACGATCGCCTGCCCGATCAGCTCCTGCGCGAGGGCCAGATCACGCGCGAGCAGCACGCGCGCGCCCGCGATCTGGCGTCGGGCGGCCGCAGCGTGGCGCAGAAGCTCGTCGAGCTCGGCCTCATCAAGTCGAGCGAGCTGTTCGCGACGGTGCGCCGCCACGTCGAGGAGATCCTCTTTTCCTGCTTCGGCTGGGAGCGCGGCCACTATCGGCTCGCGCACGTCGAGCCGCCCACCGAAGATCGCACTCGCCTCGGCGCGCATCCGTGGGCGCTCTTCGTCGAGGGCGTGCGCCGCAAGTATTCGCTCGAGCGCCTGGTCGAGCTCGTCGGTCCGCCCGAGTCGGTGCTGACGCCGACGACGCTCTTGCCGCGCGCGCTCGAGGAGGGCGCCTTCACCGCCGCCGAGCGGGCGCGCGCCGAGCTCATCGACGGCGAGCGCTCGCTGGCGGAGCTCGCGCTCGGCGCCGCTGGCCCGCCGCTCGGCGAGACGGAGCTCTACGCGGTCGCCTGGTCGCTGGTCGCCATCGGCGCCGCGCGCATCGGCGCCGTCGAGACCCAGCCCGGCGTCGGCGTGCGCGCGGTGCCGACGCTGGTGACCTCGGCCTACGGCGAATCGGCGCGAGAGTCCATCGAGCGGCGCACGCGCCCGCGTCCCCACGAGCGCCCGCGCGATCGCGACGCCGACCGCGCCATCGACAAGGATCGAGTCCTCGCCAAGCGCACGCAGGTGCAGGACGGCGACTATTTCGTCGTCCTCGGCCTCGGCCGCGACGCCACCGCGCACGAAGTGGCGCGCGCCTTCGAGCGGCTCAAGCGCGAGTTCGCCCCCGAGCGCTATGCCGATCCGCTGCGCACCGAGCTGTCCGACGCGCTCGCCGAGATCGGCGAGGTCCTCGACGAGGCGCATCGCGTGCTCGCCGACGACGCCGTGCGCGCCTCCTACCGCGCGCATCTCGTCGACATCGGGTAGAGTCGCGCGCCGTGACCAAGCTGCGCGTCGTGTTCATGGGATCGCCGGAGTTCGCGGTGCCCTGCTTCGACGCGCTGCTGGCGACGGAGGAGGTCGTCGCCGCCGTCACGCAGCCGGACAAGCCGGCGGGGCGCGGCCTCGGGCTGCAACCGTCGGCGGTCAAGGTGCGCGCGCTCGCCGCCGGCGTGCCGGTGCTGCAGCCCGCGTCGGTGCGCAAGCCTCCATTTTTGGACGAGCTGCGCGCGCTCGCGCCCGACGTCTGTGTCGTCGTCGCCTACGGCAAGATCCTGCCGCCCGAGGTGCTGGCGGCGCCGAAGCACGGCTGCCTCAACGTGCACGCGTCGCTGCTTCCGAAGTATCGCGGCGCCGCGCCGATCCAGTGGGCCATCATCCGCGGCGAGCGCGAGACCGGCGTGACGCTGATGCAGATGGACGCGGGCATGGACACCGGCGCCATGCTCGGCAAGCGTACGCTCGCGATCGACGAGTGGGTCACCGCCGGGCAATTGCACACGCGCCTGGCGCCGCTCGGCGCCGAGCTGCTCGTCGAGATCCTGGCGCAGCTCAAGCGCGGCGCGCTCGCGCCCGAGCCGCAAGACGACGCGCAAGCGACGATGGCGCCGATGCTGACCAAGGAGACCGGCCGCGTCGACTTCAGGGCCGGCGCGCGCGCGGTGCGCGACCTCGTGCGCGGCTGCGATCCGTGGCCGACGGCGTACACCTCGCTCGGCGGCGAGCCGCTCAAGCTGTTTCGCGCCAAGATCGTGAGCGGCCGCGGCACGCCCGGCGTGGTGCTGGGCGCCGATCGCGACGGGCTCCTCGTCGCGTGCGGCGACGACGCGGTCGCCTTCGCCGAGCTGCAGCTGCCGGGCAAAAAGCGCATGTCGGCGACGGCGCTTTTGGCCGGGCGCGCCATGCCGATCGGGACCGTCCTCGGCGCATGAACGCGCGCGACGTGGCGCGGCGCGTGCTCCGTCGCGTCGACGAAGGCGCCTACGCGACGCTGGCGCTGGCCGGCGAGCTCGGTCGCGCCAAGAGCCTGCCCCCCGCCGATCGCGCGCTCGCCACCGAGCTCACCTACGGCGTCTTGAAGCAGCGACGGCGGATCGATCACGCGCTGGCAGCGCACGCACCGCGCGGCATCGACAAGCTCGACGCGCGCGTGCTCGACGCCTTGCGTGTCGGCGCCTATCAGATCCTGTTTTTGCGCGTGCCGGCGCACGCCGCCGTCGACGACGCCGTCGAGACGATCAAGAGATCGCGCTCGCAGAAGCTCGCCAACTTCGCCAACGGCCTGTTGCGCGCGCTCGCCCGCGGCGGCGAGCCGTCGGCGACGTCGCTGGGCGTGCGCTGCTCGGCGCCCGACTGGCTCGTCGACGACGCGGTCACGCGCTTTGGCGCCGCCGAGGCCGAGCAGTTCCTCTCGTCGCTGAATGCGCCGGCGCCCCTGTGGCTGCGCGCCAACACGCTGCGCGCCACGCGCGACGAAGCCATGCGCGCCGTCGCCGCCGAGCGCCCGCAGGCGACGCTGACGCCGTCGCCGGTGGTGCCCGAAGCCTTCCGCGTCGACGGCGCCGGCGACGTCGCGCAGCTGGGCGCGTTCGGCAGCGGCCTCGTGACCGCGCAAGACGTCGCTGCGCAGATGATCGCGCGCCTGGTCGCGCCGCGCGCCGGCGAGCGAATCCTCGACGCCTGCGCCGGCGTCGGCGGCAAGTCGACGCACCTGGCCGCGCTCGCCGGCGACGGCGCGCCCATCGACTCCGCCGACGTCTCGGAGCGCAAGCTCGAGCTCGCCGCCGATCTCGCGCATCGTCTCGGCGTGCGCTCGATGACGCCGATCGTCTGCGATCTGACCGACGCGCGCGCGCCGCTCGCCGCCGCCTACGATCGCGTGCTCCTCGACGCGCCCTGCAGCGGCCTCGGCGTCTTGCGCCGCCATCCCGAAGCCAAGTGGCGCCGCACGCCCGCCGACGCCGCGTCGCTGCCGTCGCTGCAGGCGCGCCTCCTCGACGCGCTGGCGCCGCGCGTGCGCCCGGGCGGCACGCTCGTCTACTCGGTGTGCACGTACACCGACGCGGAAGGACCGGCGCAACTGCAGCGCTTCGTCGCCGCGCACGCCGACTTTCGCGTCGCCGGCGATCCGCTGCGCACCTGGCCGCATCGTGACGACGCCGACGGCTTCTTCGCCGTTCGTCTCGTGCGCGAGGTAAAGTAACAACGCATGCGCCCGATCAAGATCGCGCCGTCGATCCTGAGCGCCGACTTCGGCCGCCTCGCCGAGGAGGTGCGCGCCGTCTCCGCCGCCGGCGCCGACTACGTCCACGTCGACGTGATGGACGGCCACTTCGTCCCCAACCTGACGATCGGCCCCATGGTCGTCGCCGCCATTCGCAAGGCGACGTCGCTGCCGCTCGACGTGCACCTCATGATCGAGCGTCCGGGCGACTACATCGACGCGTTCGCCAACGCCGGCGCCGACATCATCGGCGTGCACGAAGAGGCG
Organism: Polyangia bacterium; assembly: GCA_036494045.1. Taxonomy (GTDB): domain Bacteria; phylum Myxococcota_A; class Polyangia; order Palsa-1104; family Palsa-1104; genus JAQBQH01. Next base: position 9,237 of record DASXOU010000248.1, read on the forward strand.
TGCGTGCATCTGCACCGCGTGATCCAGCAGATCAAGCACGCCGGCAAGCGCGCGTCGGTGGTGCTCAACCCGCACACGCCTTGGCAACACGTCCGCCATGTGCTCGAGGACGTCTCGCAGGTCCTCATCATGTCCGTCAACCCCGGCTTCGGCGGCCAGGCGTTCATCCCGAACGTGCTCCCCAAGATCGCCGAGCTCCGCGAAGAAATCCTGCGCCGCAACCTCGACGTCGACATCGAAGTCGACGGCGGCATCAAGATCGACAACATCGCCACCGTCGCCGAAGCCGGCGCCAACGTCCTCGTAGCCGGCAGCGCAGTGTTCGATTCCAAGGACTACAAAGCCACGATCGCCACGTTACGCAAGAACGCTGAAGCGGCACGATAGAGCGGCCGTCGCGGGTGGGTGCGCGGCGGGAACGTGTGGTCGTTTCCGGCGTCGGAATCCGTCGCAGTCGCGCTTCGCGCGTGCGACTCCAGCGGGCCGCTTGATGTCGCTCCGCTTGCGCTCCGCGACG
>DASXOU010000249.1:0-2334 GCA_036494045.1 Polyangia bacterium
AATTCGATCGGATGCGCTTCCGCCATACCCGCGTTAGATCAAACTTCGATCCCTCGCGCAACTAAGATCAACTCAATCGAGCACAGGGATTAGCGTGGTGCCGAAGAATCCCGAGTGCATCGGCTTCAAGACGAAGTAATCATCGTCGGTCGGGCGCAACATCTCGACGATCGGCCGCCCGCGCACGCTCGGCTCGAGACAGTGCGCCACCTGCGCGCGGAAGTCGGACTTCCAGCGACCGAAGTTGTCATTGATGTAGACCGTCGGCACCCGGTGCGCACGCGCGCGCGCCTTGAGCTCCGCGATGCGTGCGGCCATCTGCAACGCGTGCGGCAACATCGCGTCGCCGCCCGGCCATTCCAGATCATTGATGACGTCGATGAGAACGAGGACGACGCGCGATCGATCCGGAGCATTCCCATGCAGATCACTCATCGGCGCGGGTCGCGATCCGCTTATGCGCTCTTCCGCCTTCGTGCGCGCTGACGTTTGACCTTGTTTGCTTGCTTGCCGAGGGCCGTACGTACCTTCTTCGGCAGATGACTGACGGTTCGTTTTCGACGCGCGGCTGCGGCCGCCTTCTTGATGTTCCGGCGTGCGGCCGATCGCTGCTTCGTGCTCGACATGGCGCCTCCGTCATACTCTCGAAAGCATCAGCCATACCTTTCCGCGGGACGCGCGAACGTCCGGCGAATCTCGTCAGCCGGGTTCCTGGCAATTCGCCCTCCCAGGAGGCTCTCTGGGCGCGCGCTGGCCGGCTGCCAAATCCATTCTGGAAGGCCATACGCAGTGGACGAGGCCCGATTGATTGTTCTGGCGCGCCATCGACATCGATACCCCGTTTGCAGCGCTCGCTCCACAAGCGAAACCTCGATTCGGCGCAAACGCCGCCGTTCGACGTGCGGACACTCCTCGGCGCCGTGTTCGGGCTGGTGCGGCGAGCTCGGACGAGATATTGAGCTCGTCGCCCCCGCCGCCCGGCGCCGTTGAGACTACGGTTCCTCGCCTTCGTCGGTGATGCCGCCGACCGACCCCTCGCGCTGGTGGCGGGCACGCTCCTCCTCCACGCCCTTTTCCGTCGGCGCCGGATCTTGCGACAGCGCGCGCCGATCGAGCGGCCGCATTGGATCCTCGACGGGATCGGACGGCCGTTCCTTTCGTTCGACGCGTGTGCCGAATTTCTGTTCGCGCTCCTCGTGGCTTCGTCCTCGGTCCATGCACGAGGCTAATTGCAGTGCACGTGCCTACTGCCCGTCGCCTGCAGCTCAACCAAGCGGCTTGCTGCAGTCAGTCACGCCGAGCACTTCGCGATGGACATGACGCCCCTCGTCGCTCGCGAGAAAGACTGCGTCCGACGACCCATCTTCCGAAGCCGGCATTCTTTTCGGCGGGGTATGGCGAGACCAGCGGAACGTTCATACCGGCCCGGGCACGACCCAGTAGTCACGGATATGCACGCCGTGTGGCTGGCACGTAGCAACGGCGGATGCGATTCGGCTCGACAACGAGCTGCAATCGTGGGACGCCAGGGCATGCGCACGTCCGCTCGAGTAGCGCTCCTTGGTCTCTCCGTCCTCGGCGTCGCCTGCACGCCGCGCAACGACTCGTCGCCAAGCGACGCTGGCACCGGCGGCGGCACCGACGAAGACGCAGGCGGAATCGCTCCCGACGACGCCGCTGTCGGCGGCGGCGATGTCGATGGTGGCAGCGCGCTCCTCTTCCCGCGCCTGGCCACCTACTTCATAGAGACCTACGTCGATGACACCTCGCGCGCGGTGATGGCCAAGTCCGACGTCGTCATCGTCGACGCCGAGTCGGGCGCGCTCGACCGCACGCCGCTCGATGCGCTGCGCGCCGCCCGGCCGGACGCGCTGCTGCTGGCGTATCTCACGTCGGAGGAGATCCCGCGGCAACCGACGAGCGATCAGCCGCTGGCGACGGCGCGGTTCGCCAACATTCCCGCGCACGAGTGGCTCGTCGAGCCCGGTTCGTCGCTGACGGCGGCGGTCTCGGCGAGCGCGACGAAGCTGTCGGTTGCCGATGGTAGCGCCTTCACCGTGAATCGCCCGCCGTCGGACTTCTACGACACCGACGAGCCGACCTATCTTCTCGTCGACGGCGAGCACATGAAGCTGACCGCCATCAGCGGCAACTCGCTCACCGTCGAGCGCGGCTTTCAGTCGACGGCGGTTACACACGCCGCGGGCGCGCGGGTTGCCAGCCACGTGGTCTTCTTCGCGGGAACCTGGATGCTCGATCTCGCGGACAACGCCCCTGTCGTCGGCGGCCGCGTGTGGCGCGACGACGTCGTCGATGACGCCGCGGCGCTGGTGG
>DASXOU010000250.1:0-2504 GCA_036494045.1 Polyangia bacterium
AGCCGAACGGCGCCGCCGACGGCGACGACGTCGTCAGCGCGCTCTTGGCCGGCCATTGGGAGCCGACGCGCGGCATGTCGCCCTTACGCCGCATGCTCTACCTCGACAGCCGCGTCTGGCTCCCCGACGATCTGCTCGTCAAAGCCGACAAGATGACCATGGCGCACTCCCTCGAGCTGCGCGTGCCGTTCCTCGACCACGAGCTCATGGAGCACGCCTGGTCGCTGCCCGATCACATGAAGATCCACAACGGCGTGGGCAAGGCGCTCCTGCGCAAGGCCGCGCTCGGCCGCGTGCCGCGCGCGATCCTCGAGCGGCCCAAGATGGGCTTCGGCACGCCGACGGCGGCGTGGCTGCGCGGCGGCCTTCGCGAGCTCGCCCACGACATCCTGAGCGACGGCCGATCGCTGGCGCGCGAGCGCTTCGATCTCGGCTTCGTGCGCTCGCTCCTCGCCCGCCACGAAGCCGGCGACGATCGCTCGGCCGAGCTGTGGCCGCTCGTCGTCCTCGAGCTGTGGCGCAAGAACTTCGCGGCTCGCCCCGTGCCCGAGCCGATCCGGGAGGTCGCCTGATGGGCGCCGATCCGCTCCACATCTCGAGCAACATGACTTTCGAACCGCGGTTCGAAAATCGGGACATCGTCTGCTTCGCCAACGATTGGTCCGGCGATCCGCTGTCGAAGAAGCACGTCATGACCCGTCTGGCGCGCAAGAACCGCGTCCTGTGGGTCAACAGCCTCGGCAACCGCGCGCCGCGCGCCTCCGCCCGCGACGTGGGACGCATCTGGGACAAGCTCACCAAGTTCGCGCGCCACTTGAACGACGGACCGATCGAGGTGGCCCCGAACATCTGGGTGATTACGCCGATCGCGATTCCGAACTACCGTTCGAAGATCGCGCGCGCGGTCAACGAGCGCGTCGTCGGCGCCACCGTGCGCCGCGCCATGCGCGCGCTCCACTTCACCGATCCGCTGCTCTACACCTTCGTGCCGGCGTCGGCGTGGGTGGCCGGCAAGCTCGGCGAGACCCACATCGTCTATCACTGCGTCGACGAGTACTCGAAGTTCGAGGGCGCCGGCGACGACATCGCCAAGCTCGAGCGCGAGCTCATCAAGAAGGCGAACCTGGTCATCACCTGCTCGGCGATGCTGCAGGAGTCCAAGTCGCTCATCAATCCGCACACCACGCTGGTACGTCACGGCGTCGAGCACGAGCACTTCGCCAAGGCGCTCGATCCGGAGACCGAGATCCCCGAAGACGTGCGCGATCTGCCGCATCCGATCTTCGGCTTCTACGGCCTCATCGCCGAGTGGGTCGATCTCGACGCCATCGCGCGCGTCGCCGAGGCGTGGCCCGAGGGCTCGCTCGTCATCGTCGGCGAGACCAACAACGCCAACGCCGAGGGCATGGCCCGCCTGCGCGCGCTGCCGAACGTACATTTTCTCGGACGCAAGCCCTACGCGCAGCTCTCGGGCTATTGCAAAGCGTTCGACGTGGCGCTCCTGCCGTTCATCAAGAACGAGCTCACCGAGAACGCCAATCCGCTCAAGCTTCGCGAGTATCTCGCCGCCGGGCTGCCGGTGGTGTCGACCGATATTCCGGAGGCAGTTGCCGTCGCCGAGCGCGGCGTGTACCTCGCCGACGGCGCCGACGCGTTTGTCACCCGCGTCGGCGAGGCGCTGCAAGAATGCGCCGGGCCAGATCGCGCGCGATCGGACGCGATGGCGCGCGAGAGCTGGGACGCCAAGGTGGCTGATATCGAAACCCTGTTGATGGAGTTGAGACCATGACCGTCGATCTCGAGACCTTGCGAGGAATGCCGCTGTTCGCCGAGCTCGACGAACCGGCAATGTTCAGCCTCTCCGGCGCCGCCGAGCAGTCGTATCCGCGCGGCGCCACCATCGTGCGCGCCAACGAGCCGGCGCGCTCGGTCTTCATCGTCCGCGAAGGCGGCGTGAAGGAGGCGCAGATTACGCCCGAGGGCAAAGAGGTCATCCTGGCGCTGCACGGCCCGGGCGACATCTTCGGCGAGCTCGCGCAGTTCCACGGCAACCAGATGACGGCGACCTGCACCACGCTGTTGCCGACCAAGGTGCTGATGGTGCCGCGCGAAGACTGGGAGCGGATGATGACCGAGCATCCGCAGCTCGCGCGCGGCATGATGGCGCAGCTCGCCCGTCGGCTCGACGACTCGTGGCGCCTGGTGCGCATGCTCTCGCGCTACACGACGGAGGCGCGCCTGAAGTCGGCGCTCCTCTTGCTCGCCGAGCGCTGGGGTCAGCCGCGCGAAGAGGGCATCGAGATCGCGCTCGACCTCACGCACCGCACGCTCGCCGACATGGCCGGCGCCAGCCGTGAAAAAGTGACGCGCGCGCTCGGCATCCTCCAGCAGAAGGGCCTGGTGCGCGTGGTCAAGCGCCGGCTGGTGCTGCCCTCGCTCGACCGGCTGCTGGCCGAGTGAACCCGGCCACGCGCTTCGACGTGACCGTGCTCATCGTCGAGAGC
>DASXOU010000251.1:0-4935 GCA_036494045.1 Polyangia bacterium
CGCCGCGTCGGTCACCGTGCTTGCGAACGGAACGGCCATCGGTTACTTCACGCACGCGCGCAACGGAAGCTCCAGCAGCGACGTGTGCCTCATCGGCTTCCTCAACAACGGTGCCCTGTCGAATCCGCCATACTGCGTTCCGGGCGCAGCAAACTCCGACGGGTACGATCAGAACAAACACGGCGCTCGCCGCCTCGACTTCAACCAACTCGCCGACGGATCGCTGGCGTTCGTGTTCAACAGCGGCGGCTCGGCAAATCTGACGTATCGTCGTCTCAGCCTCGCGCCGTTCAACTTTCCGGCGACGCTGCCGGTGACGAACACGCCGCCGCGAATCACGTCGACACCGCCGAGCGGAACGATTCGTGTCGGTGCTTCCTACAGCTACGCCGCGACTGCGACCGATGCGGAGACGCCCAATGCGTTGACCTGGAGCCTGGTGTCGCCGCCGACGGGCATGGCGGTGAGCACGACCGGCACGGTGACGTGGACGCCGACGGCGAGCCAGATTGGAAACCAGGCCACCTCGTTGCAAGTGTGCGACGGCGGCTCGCCGAAGCGTTGCGTGACGCAGCTACTGACGCTCACGATCGTCGCGAGCGGCGCCCTGGTCTTCGTCAGCACGCCGCTGACGTCGGCGCTGGCGAACGAGTCCTACGCCTATCAAGCGGTCGTCGATGATCCGCAGAGCAGCGCCATTACCTATGCGCTCACGGCTCCGTCGCCGGCCCCCGGCAACATGGCGCTCAGCAGCGGCGGGCTCTTGACCTGGACTCCGACGGCGAAGGACGCGGGCTCGACGGTCGTCACCATCACGGCCACCGACGCCGGGGGGCTGTCGACGACGCAGACCTTCAGCGTCCTCACCACGGTGCCGATGTCGATCGATCCGGTGTTCACGTCGGTGCCGGCGACAACCGCGCTCGTCGGCAAATCGTACGTCTACAATGTCACGGCCAATGATCCCGGCGATCCCACCGCGACGTTCACCTACTCGCTGACGTCGACGCCGAGCGGCAACATGACGCTGTCGCAGTCGGGCGCGCTGGCGTGGACGCCGAGCAGCAAGGAAAAAGGAACGCAGGCCATCACGATTCAGGCGATGTCCTCGACGGGCCGCAGCGCAATGCAGTCGTTCGCCGTCACGGTGATCGACGAAGGCGGCAGCGGTTGCTCGTGTGACATCGGCGGCCACGCTGGCGGCTTCGCCTGGTGGATGCTGGTCGTCGTCGGAATCGCGCTCGCGCTCGTGCGGCGCCGGTACGCGTGACAAGGGCGCTCGTCGTCAGTCTGTTGCTCCTCGGCTGCAAAGGGACGCACGCGCCGCCGCGTACGTCGACGCCGGACCTCGCGCTTCCGGCGGGGTGGAGCCGTGGCTTCGGGGCGGCGCCGTCGACGCCGGCGGCGCCCGCCCCCCCTCCTCCGCCGATCACCGATTCCGATGATGACGACGCCGTCGTCGCGTTGCCGCCGGAGATGGCAAAGCGTCCGGCGCCGCGCGAGGGCGTTGCCCTTTACGTCGACGGGGCGGCAAAGCCGCCGATGACGCTCGCCGAGCTGGCTTCGACGAAGCGTCTCGATGCCATCGCCGGGCCGACGGCGCGCTCGGTCTTCGCGCACGGGGCCACCGGCAACCTGTGGCTCACGGCCAGCGAGCTCCAGCGCTATCAGCTTCGACTCAACCGGCGCGGGCAGGTGAAGCTCGAGCCCATCGACGCAGCGGGTGGCGGCTCGAATCGTGACAAGGCTGGACATGACGCACCGCCCGAGCACGCCGGCCGCGCGCATGAGCTTCGCGAGATCGAGTGGCTGGAAATTCGGACGCGCGCGAGCGCACACGTATCGGGCGAGCCATGAGCGTGCGTGGTTGGCTCCGTGGGATGCGAAAGGTGCTAGCGTAGGGGCAGCGGTCAATCATGCGCGCGATCCTCGACAAGCGGATCCAGCAGGCCCTCGTCGCGGCCCTGCTTGCCATGCTCGGCGGTTGCTCGAAATCGAGCGACGTCAACGAGGCGCGGCGCATGCCGAAGCTCCCGCCGGCGGACTCGGCGAACGTGCCGGTCAACGTGACGATCGCGGTTGATGTCGACGGAAAAACCACTTCGCCGATCGATGGCCAGCGACTGTCGGCGACCGCTCCGGACTTCAGAGACGCGCAGCGCCGCGCCTGGAAGCTGAACGGTCTCATCGGCTCCGTCGCGCAAGGCGCCCTCGTCGAGATCGCCGTCGTCGGTTCCGATGGCGTGGCCGTGACCTTTCCACGGCCGGCGTCGTCGAACGATCCGCAACCGGTCTTGATGGAGAATCGGCGCGGCGACATCGTGGCCACGATGGTCGCGCCATCAGCGCCGTTTCCCGCCTACCACAACGAAGGCGGTCGTCTCCATCGGCCCGGCGATTCCACGCCTCGCGTGGAGCACGTCACCGCCATCCACGTCCGCACGCATCCCGCACAACCACAGGCTGGTCACCCATGAGCGAGCAGATCCTCCTCGGAACGCGCAAGGGAACCCTCATCCTCGACCGCAAGGCCGGACGCTGGACACCGCGGCCGATCGAGCACCCGGGCGTCTCGATCAGCTACGCCGCGCGCGATCCGCGCGACGGCACCATCTGGGTCGCGATGGATCACGCGCACTGGGGCCCGAAGCTCTCCCGCTCGCGCGACGACGGCAAGACTTGGGACAACCTGACCGAGCTCGCCTACCCGAAGGGTGCCCGCTTCGTCGAGCAGCACCTGCCGACGCCGGATCAGGATCCATCGGTCGAGCGGCCGACCACCTATAAGCAGGCCGCGCTGCTCAAGGTGTGGGTGCTCGCGTTCGGCGGAGCGGATCAGCCGGGGACGATCCACGCCGGCACGCTGCCCGGCGGCCTCTTCACCACCAGCGACGGCGGCGATCGCTGGGAGCTGAACCGCCCGCTGTGGAATCACGACAGCCGCGGCGGCGATCTTTTCGCCGGCGACGCCACCACGCGCAATCAATGGGGCGGCACGCCCGCGGCGATCGGCTACGGCGAGTTCGTGCCGGGCATCCATTCGATCGTCGTCGACCCGCGCGACGGCAAGCGGATCCTCGTCGGCGTCTCGTCGGCGGGCGTGCTCGAGACCCGCGACGGCGGGCGCACCTGGGCCGGTCGCAACCGCGGCATGCTCAACGACTACCTGCCGAGCCCCGAGGCCGAGTGGGGCCACGATCCGCACTTCGTCACGCAGTGCGCGGCTGCGCCCGATCGGCTCTGGCAGCAGAATCACTGCGGCGTCTTCACGAGCATCGACGGCGCGCAGAGCTGGAAGCGGGTGAGCCGCGCCGACGTCGCCGTGCACTTCGGCTTTCCCATCGCCGCCGACGAACGCGATCCCGCGACCGCGTGGGTGGTCCCGGCCAAGGCCGACGACGAGCGCATGAGCATCGACGGCGGCCTGTTCGTCGCCCGCACCAGCGACGGCGGCGAGAGCTGGCAGCCGTTCCGCGAAGGGCTGCCGCAGCAGCACGCCTACGACGTCGTCTACCGTCACGCGCTCGACGCGCGCGCCGATCGGGTCTGCTTCGGCTCGACCACCGGCAACGTCTACGTCTCCGAGGATCGCGGCGAGAGCTGGCGCTGCGTCGGCAACAACCTGCCGCCGATCCACTCGGTCCGGTTCGCCTAGCGATGCCGCACGTCAGCTTCACGCGGCACCTCCAGCGCTTCTTCCCGACGCTGGAGGCCGCCGACGTGCCGGGCGCGACCGTGCGCGAGCTGATCGACGAGCTGGAGCGCCGGCATCCCGGCTTCGCCTCCTACGTCGTCGACGAGACCGGCCGCCTGCGCCGGCACGTCAACGTGTTCATCGGCGAAGAGCCGCTGCGCGATCGCGAACGGCTGAGCGACGCGCTCGCGCCGGAGCAGCGCGTCTTCATCCTGCAGGCGCTCTCCGGCGGCTGAGCCGCCGCCGTGACCGCGATCCCTTCGCGTCAGGCCAACAGCCAGCGCGCCATGCCGAGGTACGCAGCCAACGTCGCCACGTCGGCGCCGGCGAGCGCGATCGGTCCGGCAGCAACTTTGGGGTCGAGCTTCAGCAGTCGAAGGATCACGGGCAAGGCCATGCCGAGCACTGCGGAGAGGGCGACGCCTGCGCCGATTCCGCCGAGAAGACAGAGCGCGACTCGAGGAAGGCCGAGCCAGACGAGCGCCGCGATTCCCACCACCGCTCCGCACGCGATCCCGAGGAGCAGACCGGTGGACAGCTCCTTGTGAAAGCCGCGCGCGATGAAACCTCCGCTCGGACGTTTGCCGTGGAGAAGATGGAGGGTGAGGCTCACCGATTGACTGCTCACGCTCTCGGCGAGATTGAGAACGACCGGAATGAATAGGGCCAGCGCCACGACGCGCGACAGCTCTCGTTGAAACGCGCTCGCCAGAACGGCGCAAATGAGGCCACCGGCCAGGTTGCAGCCTAGCCACGGAAAGCGGCGCCCAAACGCGCGCAGCGCGGACCCGTCGGTTCGCTCACCGGCGTAGACGCCGATTCGCTGGAACAGATCGTTGCGCTTCTCCGCGTCGCCGAGTTGGTCGAGCTCGTCGGTGTAGAGCTCGATGTCGACGACGCCGATGAGCCGCTCGGCATCGTCGACCACGGGAAGCGCGAGGAATCGGTGTATCGCGAACAGCTCACAGGCGTCACGGACGGTCGCCGTCGCGGGCAGCATGACCAATCGCCTGATCATGATCTCGTCGACGCGCTCTTCGGGCGCGCTGAACAAGAGCTTGCGCGTCGGCACGACTCCCTTCAGCCGTCCCTCGCCGTCGACGACGTAGAAGTAGATGATGCGCTCGCCGACGCCGTGCTGGCGGATGGCGGTGAGCGCTTCATCCACGGTCATCGCCTCGCGCAGCAAGGCAAAGTCCTTGCGCGCATGCGCGAGGACCGGTTCGCGAAAGTGGGCCGGT
>DASXOU010000252.1:0-6060 GCA_036494045.1 Polyangia bacterium
TTCTTCTTCTACGAAGCGTGGCGCGCCCACGGCCGCAGGATTCCGCTCCGCAAGCTCATCGCGTTCGGCGTGCCCGTCCTCCTCCTCGGCGGGCTCGGCTTCGCCTTCAACTGGGCGCGCTTTCGCGACTTCGGCGAGTTCGGCCACTTCTACCTCAACGTGCGCTGGACCGATCGCATCCAGCGCTACGGCCTCACCAACTTTTCGTTCCTCGCGCGCAACCTCACCTGCGCGCTCACGCTCACGCCCAAGCTCATCGCGAAATCGCCCTACTTCCAATTCTCGTGGCACGGCGTCTCGCTCCTGTTCACCACGCCGGCGTATCTCTATCTGCTCTGGCCGCGCGTAAAATCGTCGCTGCACACGGCACTGTGGTGCGTCGTGGCGCCCATCGCGCTGGTCGGCCTCACCTACCAGAACGACGGCTGGGTGCAATTCGGATATCGATTCTCGAACGACTTCTCGTTCGCCCTCGTCATGTTATTGGCCATCGGCGGCCGCCCGCTGACGCGGACGTTCAAGGCGCTGATCCTCGTCGGCGTCGTCGTCAACCTCTTCGGCGCCCTGACCTTCCAACGCTTCGGCCAATATTATTTCGACGGATTCTTTCCGATTTCGCAAAACGAATTGTAATTCGGTAAGATCATATCTGGTGTTGTCGAAGCGGGTCATGGTCGTCGCCGCCGACAAGGCGCTGCACAAGCGTCTCGCCGCCGGAGCGATGGCCGCCGGCGGCGCCGTGCAGGGCTTCGCCGCGCTCGACGAAGTCGCCGGCCGCGTCGAATACGATCTGGCGCTCGTCGAGCTCGCGCCCGGCAGCACCGTCGCGTCGCTCAGCGCGCGTCTGCCCGACGGCGCGCACCTGGTGCCGATTTTGCCGTCGCCTGATCTCGCGTGGATGACCGCGCTCCTCGCCGACGCGCGCGTTCCCGCGGTGCTCGTCGCCGATCAATTGACCGCCGCCCAGGTCACCGCCACCGTCGCCAAGCTGCTCTCGCGCGATTTGTTCGGCGTCGAGAAGCTGTTGCCCTGGGGCACGCGCGTCTACTCGGCGCTGGTCTCCGACTACAACGAGAAGTCGGCCGCCATCGCCGCCATCGGCGACTTCGCGCAAGCGATGGGCGTACGGCGCAAATATCGCGAGCAGATCGATCAATGCATCGACGAGATGCTGATGAACGCGCTCTACGACGCGCCCGTCGACGACGAAGGCAAGCCGCTGTTCGCCGACGTGCCGGTGCGCGAGCGCGTGCTCATGCGCGCCGACGAAAAAGCGCTCGTGCAATACGGCTGCGACGGCGAGCGCTTCACCGTCAGCGTGCGCGACGCGTTCGGCACGCTGCGCAAGGAGACGATCCTCTGGTACCTCGACAAATGCCTCCATGCCACTTCGATGGGTGGCGAGCAGATCGATCGCAAAGCGGGCGGCGCCGGCCTCGGGCTCTACCTCATCTGCAATTCGGCGTCCGAGGTCGGCTTTCACATCTTCGCCGGCAGCGCCACCGAGGTCATCTGCAGCTTCGATCTGTCGGCGGCGCGCGCGCAGCTCCGCGCGCTCGGCATCTTCGAGGAGCGCATCGTCGACGCGCGCGCGCCGACCGGCGAAATCACCACCATCCCGACGCGCCGGGGCCGCCGCCACGAAGATCTGGCGCCGCGCGCGCCGCCACCGCGCGCCGGCCTGCTCCTGCCGGTCATGATGACCTTCGCCGTCCTGCTCCTCGTGTTCGCCGTCGGGCTCGCCGCGCTACCGTACTTGAGACGGCCCGCCGCCGCGTCGCTGCGGATCGAGAGCGATCCGCCGGGCGCGCTCGTTTACGTCGATGGCCGCGCGCGCGGCACCACGCCGCTCGCGGTCGACGCCGAAGCCGGCCGCAGCTACGCCGTGCGCGCGGTGCGCCCCGGTTGGCGCGACGACGAGCAGCTGGTCACCGCCGCCGCCGGCGACGCGCCGGTGCGCCTGCACCTCGAGCGCCTCGCCGCCACGCTCGCCGTCGAGACCGAGCCCGCCGGCGCGCGCGTGCTCGTCGACGGCAAGGAGACCGGCAAGCTGACGCCGGCCACGCTCGAGCTGCCGCCGTCGAGCGCGCTCACGCTCACGCTGCGCAAAGAGGGCTTCGTCGAGTCGTCGGTGAAGACGACCGCGCCGGCGCCGGGCGAGCACGCGCTCTACCACACGGCGCTGGCGCTCGAGAGCGCGGCGGCGCTGCTCACCGTCGCCACCGATCCGCCGTCGGCCAACGTCACCGTCGACGGCCTCTTGCTCGCGCCGCCGGCGCCGTCGCACGACACCTTCGTCGCGCCGGCCGCGCGCCACAAGGTCAAAGCCTCGGCGCCCGGATTCGTCGACGCGCGCGCCGACGTCACCGTCGCCGGCGGTGAGCACAGGAGTTTGCACCTCGCGCTCGTCGCCGGCGGCACGCTCGCGCTGCGCCTCAACGTCGCCGCCAAGGTGCTCGTCGACGACAAGCCCGTCGGCACCGCGCCGCTGGCTCCGCTCGGCCTCACCGCCGGCGAGCACACTTTGGCGCTACGCGGCAAGACGCCTCCGATCGACTATTCGACGAAGGTTTCGCTGGAGACGGGACATACACTCGAGGTGCGCCTCGACTTCAACGCCGACCACAAAGTCACCGGCCACATCGGCGATCGGCCCGTCGCCGATCAATGGTAGACTCCAATCGTCATGCGGAGCTGGTTTACGCTCTCCGCGCTTAGCGCCTTGCTGATGGGGGCTGCCGGGACTGCTCGAGCGGGTTTTACGGTCACCAAGACGACGCCCTATCCCGGCGTCACGCACGCAGTCTACGCCGACGCTTCACAACCGCTCGTCATCCACGTCGTGGTCGTCGACGTCTCGTCGCAAGAGATCTTCCTGTCGTCGACGCTGACCGGCGATCGCGGCCAGAGCGTCAGCGATTGGGCCGTCTGCAAGCGCGGCACGAGCGGCTGCACGCCCAGCGACGTCGCCATCAACGGCGATCTATTCACGCCCGCAGGCTACGTGCCGTCGGGCCTGGCGATCGGCGGCGCCAAGCCGTGGCCCGACGCCGCGATGGACAACGGCACCGAGGGCTGGTTCGCCTACGGCCGCCCGAGCGACGTCAACGCCGTGCAGCTCTCGCCGCCGGCCAACGTCGAGATGCCGGGCGCCATGCTCACCGTCGAAGGCGCCGTCGGCGGGCGCGCGCTGCTCGTGCAGTCGGGGATGCCGATGTCGAGCTACGACGCCGACGATCCGACGGAGCCGTTCCGCTCGGCGCCGCGCTCGGCCGTCGGCGTCGACGAGAACGGCGTCACCATGTACCTCGTCGCCGTCGACGGCGATCAGGCGACGTCGATCGGCATGACCGCCGAGGAGCTGGCCGATTTCATGAGCGGCCTCGGCGTCTCCGACGCGCTCGAGCTCGACGGCGGCGGCTCGACGGCGCTCTACATCGCCAAGGAGAACGGCATCGTCAACTCGCCGTCCGACGGCGTCGAGCGGCCAGTCGCCAATCACCTCGGGCTGCACTACGGCACACAGACCCACTTCTCCGTCGTCGGCTTCGTCTGCCCGAGCCAGTTCTGCAGCAACACGACGACGCCGCCGGCGCTCGCCAACGCCACCGTCACCGTCGACGGGCAGACCGCGACCTGGACCGACAGCCACGAGCTCTACCAGGTCAACGACATCACGCCGCACTATGTGTGCGCGCACGCCTCGGCGCCCGGCTACATCTCGGGAACTCAGTGCCGCGAGATCACGACCGAGGACGTGCAGTCGCAAGGCAACGTCCAGTACCTGACCGTCGTGCTCCAGGCTGGCACCAACCCGCCGCCCGACATGGCCAAGCCCGTCGACATGGCGATGAACCATCCGCCGGGCGGCGACGACATGTCCGTCCCCATCGGCGGCTCCGACATGGCCGGCGGCGGCGCACCGCATCACGGCTGCCAGAGCGCGCCGGGCGGCGTGGGCTCTCTATCTGGTTTTATCGCCTCGCTCGTGCTATTTCTCGGCGCGGCGAGCATTTTCCGTCGGAGACACGAGTGACCCCAGAAGATCCTACGAAGACGGGCCTGCTCTTTACCGACCACTCGTCGGGAACGCTGAAGGCGCGCCGCTATCGCATCGCCGTCGTGGCTGGTCCCGACACCGGCGCGTCGGCGGAGATCGACAACGGAACGTTCCTGCTCGGAACGCACCAGAACAACGATCTGCGGCTGACCGACAAGGGCGTGTCGCGCTATCACCTCGAGCTGCAGCTGCGAAGCGAAGGCTTGAAGGTGACCGACCTCGACTCGACGAACGGCACCTTTCAGGGCCCGACGCGCATCGGCTCGATCACGCTGAGCGGCGCCGCCAAGCTCAAGCTCGGCAGCAACACCGAGGTCGAGATCAACCCGGCCGACGTGCCGGTGGCGCTGCATGGCTTCGAGGGCGAGCGCTTCGGTCAGGCGATCGGCGGCTCGCGCTACATGAAGGAGCTGTTCGGCCTGCTCGATCGCGTCTCCAACACCGAGGCGACGGTGCTGCTCGAAGGCGAGACCGGCACCGGCAAGGAGCTCCTGGCCGAGGCGATCCATCTGCGCTCGTCGCGGCGCCAGGGTCCGTTCGTCGTCGTCGATTGCGGCGCGCTGCCGCGCGACTTGATCGGAAGCGAATTGTTCGGCCACGTGCGCGGCGCGTTCACCGGCGCGCTCACCGCCAAGCGCGGGCTCATCGAAGAGGCCGACGGCGGCACGCTCTTCCTCGACGAGGTCGGCGAGCTGCCGCTCGACTTGCAGCCGCAGCTTTTGCGCGCGCTCGAGAAGCGCGAAGTGCGGCCCATCGGCGAGGTGCGCGCGAAGAAGGTGAACATCCGCGTCGTCGCCGCGACCAACAAGAACCTGCCCGAGCTGGTGCGCAACGGCGGGTTCCGCGAAGATCTCTATTTTCGTCTCGCCGTCGTGCGCGCGGCGGTGCCGGCGCTGCGCAAGCACAAGGAAGACATTCCGCTGCTCGTCCGCAATTTCCTGCGCGAGCTCAAGCGCGACGACTTCGAGATCGGCCCCGACGTACTGGCGCAGCTCATGGCGCACGATTGGCCGGGCAACGTGCGCGAGCTGCGCAACGTCGTCGAGCGCGGCCTGTCGCTCGAAGGCGGCGCGCTGCCCATCGAGGTCTCGGGCGACGTCGGCACCGCGACCAACGACGCCGGCAACTACAACCCGGGCGGCATGTCGAAGGACGTGCTCGAGAAGCCGTTCAAGGAAGCCAAGGGCCTGCTCGTCGAGTCGTTCGAGCGCGAGTACCTGACGCATCTTCTGCAGCGGCACAACGGCAACATCTCGCGCGCGGCGCTGGAAGCGGGCATCGACCGCAACTACATCCATCGCCTGGTCAAGAAGTACAACATCCCCGTCGAGCGCGGCTGATGCGTGCCGCCGTCGTTGCCGCATTGCTGCTGACCGCCTGCAGTAGACCGGCGACGCACGCGTTGCCGCCCGAGCAGGCGAAGAAGGTCCTTCTCGATCGCAACTGGCTCGATCGCGTGCCGCAAAAGGTCGACGACAAGCTGCACGTCTATCGCTTCGTGCCGTCGATGGGCGGCGGCGTGTTTCAGGATCGCACCATCTTCTTCGGCACGTTCGAGCTGTTCACGTTCGAAGCCGACGGCACGCGCATCCGCTTCAACCTCTTGCACACCGGCGACAAGCGCGTCTCGGCCTATACGATCGAGCCGCTGGCCACGCCGGGGCCCGACGGCGTCGACCTCGTGCTCACGATCGCCGACGATCCGCGCGGGACCAGGCGCTATTACGGCTGGAGCCGCGAGTCCGGTGACACGCGCGATCTCGACGGGCAGCTCGCGGCGCTCGGAAACGCCCTCAAAACGCGATAAAATGGGGGCGTGAGCCTCCGCTTTCTGATCGCGCGGACCACCGAGCATCGCGAAACGCCGGCGGCGCTCGAGCGCTTCGGCGCGCAGCTCGCGCACGAAATCGGCCAACAACGCGAAGGCGTTACCGAAGGGATCGAGGTCGGTAATCTGGCTGCCGATGTGCATGTCGACGCCGGCGACCTTGACGCCCTTG
>DASXOU010000253.1:0-1958 GCA_036494045.1 Polyangia bacterium
CGAACGCCTTGATGAGCGACCAGTAGCGCGGATTCACCGCCTTGTCGACGAGCTGCGGCCGCGCCGTGCCGTCGACGTGCACGACCGCCGGGATCTCCGCCTTGCGCGCTTCGAGCACGGGGAAGACGGTGATCATGAACGGCGCCTCGTGCTGCTTGCCGAAATAGCGCTGCGACGCTTCCGCCAGCATCGACGGCGCGAAGGGGCGGAACGGCTCGCGCAGCTTGATCTTGCGATTGATGACTTCCTTCATGTCGTTGCGGCGCGGATCGGCCAAAAAGCTGCGGTGGCCGAGCGCGCGCGGGCCCCACTCCATGCGGCCCTGGAACCAGGCGACGATGGCGCCGTCGGCGATCAGCTGCGCGACGCGCCCGGGCAGCTCCTCGTCGCCGAGCTTTTGCGGCGACAGGCCGCGCGCATCGGCGGCGGCCCGGCAGCGCGCATCGTCGAAGCCGGGACCCCAGTACGCATGCTTCATCGACGAGCGCCGCGGCTGACCGAGCTCGTGGTGATACACGTAGAGTGCCGAGCCGAGCGCGCCGCCGCCGTCGTGCGCCGCCGGCTGGAAGAACAGCCGCTCGAACGGCGTGCGCGAAGCGATCTTGCCGTTGGCGAGCGAGTTGAGCGCGCAGCCGCCGGCCATGCACAAGTTGCGGCTGCCGGTCTTCTTCTGCAGCCATTCGAGCATGTGGAAGAGCGTCTCTTCGTAGGCGACCTGCACGCTGGCGGCGACGTCGTAGTGGCGCTGTGACGGCTCCTCGTCCTTGCCGCGCGGCTGACCCCACAGCGCGACCGCGCGATCGGAGTACTGGTGGTGCTTGGCCAGGTGATGATCGAGGAAGGTGATATCGAGCTCGAAGCGGCCGTCCTTGGTCTTGCGAACCACGTCACGCTGCAGCGCTTCGGCGCTGGTCGGCTCGCCCCAGCCGGCCATGCCCATGACCTTGTACTCGTCGCCGGCGAACATGTCGAAACCGAGGAAGTTCGTCGCCGCCGAGTAGAACTGGCCGAGCGAGTGCGGCAGCTTGACGCGGCCGAGCACCTCGAGGCGATCGCCGCGGCCGTGCGCGAACAGCACGCTCGCTTCTTCGCCGGCGCCGTCGACGGTGAGCACGGCGGCCTCGTCGAACGGCGAGCAGAAGAAGGCGCTGGCGGCGTGGCTGACGTGATGCTCGACGTAGTGGAAGCGGAACGACGACGGGCCGATCTCGCGCCGGATTTTTTGCGGCATGTAGAACATCGGCAGGTAGTTTCCGCGCAGCTGCCGGGCGCCGCGTTTGGCGCGCGCTTCGAACAGGCGCCAGCCCTTCAGCATGACGCCGACGGTGTGGGTGATGCGATGTCGCAGCATCCAAGGCTTCCAGTAGTGCGTCACGTGGTCGACGTCGCCGATGCCGATGCCCGCTTCCGCGAGACAGTAGGCGAGCGCGTGGTGGGGAAAGCCGCTGTGATGCTTCTGCCGCGAGAAGCGCTCCTCCTCGGCGCAGGCGATGATCTCGCCGTCTTTGATGAGGGCGGCCGAGCTCTCGCCCATCGTCGTCAGTCCGAGCAGGTACATGCCTCTCCTCTACCGCGCTTCCATGGCGTTGCGCACGATGTCGACGAAGCGCGGGGCCTGGACGGCGAGCGACCAGCTCGCCAGCGCGTCGGCGCGGCCGGCCGCGCCCAAACGCTTCCGCAGCGCCGGCTCGTCGATGAGCTGAGTCAGGCGCTCGACCCAGGTCGCGTCGTCGGCGGCGAGAAATCCATTGTCGCCGTCGCGGATCATGTCGCTGGTGACGCCGACCGGCGACGCCACCGTCGGGACGGCGCACGCCATGTACTGCACGGCCTTGAACCCCGACTTACCGACGGACCACTCGTCCGCGACCAAAGGGTAGAGCCCGATGTCGAGGGACTGGAAGTGCGCGACCTCGTGCTCGAGCGACCAGGGGAGCTGCTCGACGGTGACGCCGGGC
>DASXOU010000254.1:0-1745 GCA_036494045.1 Polyangia bacterium
CGCGCTACTGGTCGCTCATCAAGGCGTTCGAGGAGCGCACCTCGATCCCGGTGCTCCTCAACACCTCGTTCAACGTGCAGGAGCCGATCGTGTGCACGCCCGAGGACGCGGTCAACACGTTCCTCGCCACCGAGGTCGACTATCTCGTCATGGAGAATCAGCTCATCGCACGCCCGGGAACGCGCGGCTGATGTGCGGGATCTTCGCCGCGCTGGGGCCGCTGCCGCTGGGCGCGAGCGAAGCCGTGTCGGCGGCGCTGGCGCATCGCGGCCCCGACGCCGAAGGCCGCGTCGTCGACGGTGAGTGCACGCTCGTCCATCGGCGGCTCAAGGTCATCGATCTCTCGCCCGCCGCCAGCCAGCCGATGGCCAGCGACGATGGCGCCGTGCAGGTCGTGTTCAACGGAGAAATCTACAACCACCGCGCGCTGCGGCTCGAGCTCGAGGGTCGCGGCCATCGCTTCCGCTCGCGCAGCGACACCGAGACGATCGTGCGCGGCTACGAGAGCTGGGGCGACGACGTCGTCGAGCGGCTCGACGGCATGTTCGCCTTCGCCTTGTGGGATCGCCGCCGGCGCCGCATCCTGGTCGCGCGCGATCGCGCGGGCAAGAAGCCGCTCTTCTTCGCCACGTCGGGCGGCGTCTTCCGCTGCGCGTCGACGGTAGCGGCGCTGCACGCCTCGGGATTGTCGAGCGAGATGGATCCGTCGAGCTTGCCGATGTACCTGGCCTACGGCTTCGTGCCGGCGCCGGCCACGCTCCACCTCGGCGTCGAGCAGCTGCCGCCGGCGTCGCGGCTCGTCGTCGGCGTCGATCAGCCGCCGCGCATCGACAGCTATTGGCAGCCGCGCTTCGGACACGAGCGCACGCGCGACTCGTTCGCCACCGCGAGCGCGCGCGTCCGCGGCCTGACCACGGCCGCCGTCGAGCGCCGCCTGGAATCGGACGTGCCGCTCGGCGCCTTCTTGTCGGGCGGCATCGACTCCACCATCGTCGTCGGGCTGATGGCACGCGCGCTCGGCCGCGTCCGCACGTTTTCGATCGGCTTTGCCGGCGACGCCCGCTACGACGAGACCCGATACGCGCGCATCGCGGCGCGCGCGTTCGGCAGCGAGCACACCGAGTTCACGCTGCAGCCTTCCTCGTTCGAGCTCGTCGAGACGTTGGTGCGCCAGCACGACGGCCCGTTCGGCGACTCATCGGCGATCCCGACCTACGTCGTGTCGCAGCTGACGCGTCAGCACGTCACCGTCGCCCTCACCGGCGACGGCGGCGACGAGCTCTTCTGCGGCTACACCCGCTTTCTCGCGGCCGAAGCGGCCGAGAAGATCCCGGGGCCGGCACGGCGCCTCGCCGCCGCTTGCGCGCGCGTTCTACCGTCGACGCCGAGCGAGCGCTCGTGGTTGGCGCGCGGCCGTCGCTTCGTCTCGTCGGCGGCGTTGCCGCTCGCTGATCGCATCGCCGCCTGGAACACCTTCTTCTCGCCGCGCGAGATCCTGCGACGCGACCGCGCGCACGACTTCGACGTGGACGCGCCGTTGGCGTGGCAGCGCTCGATCTTCGCCGAGTGCACGGGCCGCACCGTGCTGGCGCGCCTGCTCGAGCACAACTTCCGCACCTACCTGCCCTACGACCTGATGGTCAAGTCCGATCGCTGCGCGATGGCGCACGCGCTCGAGGCGCGCGCGCCGCTGCTCGACACGGCGCTCGTCGAATACGCGGCGACGCTGCCACCGAGCTACTTGC
>DASXOU010000255.1:0-1558 GCA_036494045.1 Polyangia bacterium
TCGTCGCTGCGCGCTGGCACCGGCCATGCTTCGACGGCGTGCATGGACACCACGCCCCGTGCCCGCGCATCCGTCACCACCGCCGGCGCCACGCGCTTTGCCGCCACGCTCGCCGCGGGCGTCGGCGCCGCCATCGTCGGCGCCGTCGTCATGGCGCTCGTGCTGATCGTCGCCTTCATGGCGATTGAGCGCACCAGCGTCGTCTACGCGCTCCGTCCCATCGGCACGCTCCTCTACGGCGATCGCATGCTGGTGGCCCCGACGGCGGCGATGTACGCCGGCGCCGCCGCGCTGCACTTCGGCGTCGCGATCGCGTGGGGCATCGTCTGGGCCTGCATGGCGTCGCTCTTGCGCGTCGAAGTTTCGCCGCCGGGCGCACTCCTCGTCGGCGTGGTCGTCGGCCTCGCCGCGCTCATCGTCGACGTGCAGGTGATCGCGCCTGCCATCGGCAACGCGCGCTGGGGCGACGATCTCTTCACCTCGACGATGCCGCCGGCGTTCAGCTGGCTCGCGCATGTGGCCTTCGGCGCCAGCTTCGTGATCGCGCCGCGCTTCTATCGCCGCGCCGCGCTCGCCGCCACGTAGGTCGTAGTAAGATGGCCGCGTGACGCCACCCGCGCGCGGTCGAGCCATCGGGCGCGTGCTCGGGCCGGCGGTGCTGGCGGCGCTGGTCGTGCTCCTGTTCGCGCCGCTCGCGCTCGGCCGCTCGCTGTGGCTGCGCGATCTTCTCGAGTTCACCTATCCGCTCAAGGCATACCTCGTCGAGCGCATGCGCGCCGGCGAGTTGGCGCTGTGGAACCCGCGCCTCGGCCTCGGCCGCCCCTTCGCCGGCGTCGTGCAGCCGGGCGTCTTCTATCCGCTCGACGTCGTGCTCTTGATCGCCCGTTATCCGCGCGGCGTCGATCTGTTCTTCGCGTTGCACGCGCTCATCGCCGGGCTCGGCCTGCGCGCCTGGCTGCGCGCCCGCGCGGTCGACGACATCGCCGCGACGTTCGGCGGCGCCCTCTATGCGCTCTCGGGCTATTTCGTCTCCGTCCTCGTCGGCAACGGCACCTATGCCGTCGGCGCCGCCTGGATGCCGTGGGCGCTGGCCGCGCCGCTGTCGCCGGTCGGCATCGCCGTGCCGCTCGCGCTCATGGTGCTCGGCGGCGATCCCGAGGCCGCCTGGCTCGCCGCCGCGCTCGTCGTCGTCGAAGCCGCGACCCACGCCGAGAAGAAGCGCGCGCTCGCCGCCGCCGCCGCCGGCTTCGCCCTCGCGCTCGCGCTCGCCGCCGTGCAGCTCGGCCCCGCGCTCGAGGTCGCGCGCGTCGGCCGCCCCGGCGGCGTGCCGCTCGCCGACGCCTCGCACTTCTCGTTTCCCCCGCTGCGCCTGTTCGAGCTCGTCTGGCCCGATCTGTTCGGCCCGCGCTATGGCGCCGATTGGCTCGTGCACCCGCTTTACGACGAAGGCAGCGGCCAGGCCTACGAGCCCTGGTCGGCCGGCATCTACGTCGGCCTGGCGACGCCGCTGCTCGCCCTCGCCGCCGTCGTCGGCCGCGATACACGCCGCCGCGAGCGC
>DASXOU010000256.1:0-3506 GCA_036494045.1 Polyangia bacterium
CTGGACCGCCGTCGTCGCGTTACCCATGCCCGTCTCGGCCGGCAGCGCCGAGCCGACGAACACGAGCGGCTTCCGCAGATCGGCCTCGTAGGTGACCTTCTTGCCCTTGGCGATGGAGACGTCTTTGATGCGCGCCAGGCCGAGCGTGGTCCCGCCCGACAGCGCCGTCACGTACACGTCCTCCGGCATCGCCGACGGCATCAGCGCGCCGAGCGGCAAGAGACCGTTGCCGCTCGACCCCGAGCCCTGCACCGCCGATGCGATCCCGATCACGCCGCCCGACGCCGTGCGAATGTCGTATTCGGTCACCAGTTGCGGCGGCGCCACAGGATTCAACAGCGCTTGTCCGGGCGCCGCGATGGTGAACGTCACCGAGCCGCGGTTGCCACAGCCGGCGACCCCGACCGAAAGCAGCGTCCAGACGACGGTGGTAACGCGCAACCCGCGCATGCTCCATGACTTTATCACAGTCGGAAGTCAGTTGAATTACACCTGGTTCATTGGCATGATGTAAGACCGAAGTCTATGTCGGTAGTGGCACAGCTTCCGGGACCCGCGGCTCAGGAGCTGCCGAAGGTCTTCGGGCGTTACCTTCTGCTCAAGCGGCTCTCCCGCGGCGGCATGGGCGAGATTTTTCTCGCCAAGCTGGGCGAGATCCAGGGCTTCGAAAAGCTCGTCATCATCAAAAAGATCCTTCCGAACCTCGTCGCCGACCAGGAGTTCATCAAGCGCTTCATCGACGAGGCGCAGGTCGCCATCAAGCTGCAGCACGCCAACGTCGCGCCGGTGTTCGAGGTCGGCAAGGTCGAAGGCGAGTACTTCCTTGCGATCGAGTACATCGAAGGGCGTGATCTGCGTCGCATGATCACCCGCCAGCGCGAGGAGCGCACGCGGCTGCCCTCGGACCTGGCGATGTTCTGCGTGCGCGAGATGGCCAACGGCCTCGCCTACGCCCATCGCCGGACCGACGAGAGCGGCCGCTCGCTCGCGCTCGTCCACTGCGACATCTCGCCGCCGAACGTGATGGTCTCGTTCGAGGGTGAGGTCAAGATCATCGACTTCGGCATCGCCAAGAGCGCCATCCGCATCGCCGAGACCAACCCGAACATGGGCTTCGGCAAGTTCGGCTACATGGCGCCCGAGCAGCTCGTCCGCGGCGGCGTCGTCGACAAGCGCACCGACGTCTACGCCGCCGGCGTGGTCTTGTACGAGCTTTTGACCGGCGAGCGGCTGTTCACGTTTCCCGAGGGCGCCGACTACCGGCAGATCGCGCGCATGGTCACGCAGGGCAAGTTCAAGAAGCCGTCCGAGCGCGATCCGCGGCTCGATCCCGGGCTCGATCCGATCGTGATGAAGGCGCTCTCGTCGAACAAGGACGAGCGCTATCAGACGGCCGAGGAGTTCCGCGACGGCATCCAGGTGAAGCTGTCGCAGATGAACCCGACGATCAACGCCGATGCGCTCGCGCACTTCATGCGCGGGCTGTTCCGCGACGAGATCACCGAAGAGCACGCGCTCGTCGCCAGCATGAAGGCCGTCGACGTGGCGCCGTTCCAGGACGAGCTCGATCAGGCGACGCACAAGCACACGGTCACGTTCGCGCGCGCGTCGGGGATCAACCGCATCATCCCGCGGACGGCGCAGGCGTCGGGATCGATCAAGATTCCCACGCACGAGCAGCTGCTCGCGCATCCGCAGCGGCGCGGGCTGTTCATCGCCGGCACGCTGGCGGCGCTGGTCGCCGGCGGGGCGATGGCGATGCTCCTGGCGCGGCCGAGCCACGTGGCGACGACCGCCGCGTCGGTGGCGACGACGGTGCCGTCGACGATGCCGTCCGCGGCGAACGAGCAGCCGATGCCGGTGGTGACGCCGCTCGAGCCGTCGGGCGCGCCGGTGCTGCCGACGCCGACGCGCGACGTCCTGCCGCCGCGTCGGGTCGCGCGCCCGCACGCGAAGGTCAACAAGGTGGTGGTC
The DNA here is from genome assembly GCA_036494045.1 of Polyangia bacterium. Classification (GTDB taxonomy): domain Bacteria; phylum Myxococcota_A; class Polyangia; order Palsa-1104; family Palsa-1104; genus JAQBQH01. The sequence goes on from DASXOU010000256.1 coordinate 1,975, forward strand.
GCGCCGCATCAGGGGGCGGCGTCGCATCAGCTGCGCAGCCGCACGCCCGAGCAGGTGCAATCGAAGTACCGCACCGTCAAGAGCGAGTACGCGGCGTTCAAGTCGCAATACGGCGCGGTGCTCGAAGACAAGTGGAACACCATCGCCAGCGAGATCACGTTCGGCAAAGCCGACAAGTTCGACAAGGTCGACGCGATGCTCGACGCCCTTCGCCGCGAAATGGCGAAGGTGCGCGCGGGCGGCTGACGCAGAAAATGAAACGGGCCGGCACGCCCCCTCGCGTACCGGCCCGCTCGTTTTTCCGACGCTGAGAGCTACGCCGCCTTGGAAACCGCGGGCGCGGCGCCGAGCGCCGACTTCTTGGTCGCGCCGCCGATGAAGCAGCCGATCATGCCCCACAGGAAGGTCTTGACGAGGCCCCACACGAAGCCCATGACGCCGGCGATCACGCCGAGCCCACCGGCCATCGCGTTGCCGACCTGCGCCATCTGCGCCTGCTGCGCCGCGCTCAGCTGCGAGCCGCCCTGCGCGGCGCTCTTGGCCATCGCGTCCTTGAACGCGTCGCCGCCCGCGCCCGCGATCGCCGACGACGCGGCGACCTTGACGAGGATGAAGCCGACGATGCCGGCCACCACGCCACCGACGAGGAACGCCAGGATCCCCTTGCCCGTGGTCGCCTGAGTCATGTGCACGGCCGCCCAGCCGCCGCCCACGAGCACCGCGGTGCCGATGATGAAGCCGATGATGCCAGGGATGTAGAACCCGAGCAGAGTCCCGACGACCCCCGCGCCCATCGCGATAAGCCACGCCATCGAAGCCGCCATCGAACCCGCTTTCGAATCGCTCATGCCCCTCTCCTTGGTTGTGAGTCGGCGAGGTGGTACGGGCGCGCCCCTGCGTCCTTCCCCCCGTCGATCGCCCGGAGCGCCGATACTGCCACAAAAGCATGCTAGGCTGGCGAACCATGTACATGGCGGCGCGCGTCGTCGAGAATCGGCCGTTGGCGCGCGGGAATTTCGTGTTGCGACTGTCACTCCCCGACGGCGGCGCGTCGTTGGCGGGGGCGCTGCCGGGGCAGTTCGTGATGTTGCGCGGCGAGTGGGGACGCGATCCATTGTTGCCGCGCGCGTTCTCGATCTTGCGCCTCAGCGACGGCGGCTGCGAGATCCTGGTCAAAGCGATCGGACGCGGCACGCGCCTGATGCAGCTCGCGCTCGACGGCGCGCCGATGACGCTGCTCGGTCCGCTCGGCCAGCCGTTTCCGCCGCCCGAGGCGGGACGCGTCGACCTCCTCGTCGCCGGCGGCGTCGGGCTGGCGCCGCTTCTGTGGCTCGCGGAAAAATATCGCGACGGCGCGTATCACCTATTGTATGGCGCGCGCAGCGCCGAAGATCTGGTGCTGCTCGACGACATCGCGGCGACGGGCTGCAAGCTCACGCTGACCACGGAGGACGGCTCGCGCGGCCTGCGCGGCCGCGTCACCGACGCCATGACGACGGTCGAGGCGGCGCGTGTTCTGACTTGCGGGCCCA
>DASXOU010000257.1:0-3344 GCA_036494045.1 Polyangia bacterium
GGTTCTCGACGATCGCGGCAGCGCGCTGCCGCCGCAGCTCGCCGGCGCGCGCGACGTCGACTATGGCCTCGGGCCCGAGCTCGACGTGACGGTGCCGACGCTGCGCACGAGGATCATCGCGCGCTACACGCACGACGTCGCGGTGCGCGCGCGTCCGCTCGGCCAGCTCGTGCTCATCGCGGTCGAGGTGCAGGCGTGGGCGCCACGATGAGGTAGATTCGTTCGGCGATGAAGCGCGACGGCGAGCTGGCGGTGCTCTTGCGGCTCGCGGGGCCGCTCATCCTCGGCTACGCGGGCAGCCAGCTCATGAGCATGACCGACACGGCGATGGTCGGCCGGCTCGGCGCGGTCGCGCTCGCCGGCGTCGGTATCGGCAACGGCGTGTTCTTCACGGTCATCTGCTTCGGGCTCGGCTGCGTCGCCGGGATCGAGGCGCCGATCGCGCAAGCCCTCGGCGCGGGTGAGCGGCTGCGCGCGCGGCGCCTGTTGTGGCAGGGCGTGCGCGTCGCCGTCGGCGTGTCGCTGCCTCTCGTCGCGATCATGACGGTGCTGCCGTCGCTGTTGCCGTCGTTCGGGATCGACGCGGCGACGGTGGTGCAGGTGCGCGCGTATTTGTGGGCGCGCATGCTCAACGTGCTGCCGTTTCTCGTGTTCAACGCGCAGCGCTCGTATCTGCAAGCGGGCGGGGTGACGCGGCCGATCATCGTCGCGACCGCGGTCGGCATCGTCGCCAACGCCGCCGGCAATTGGCTCCTCATCTATCGCGCCGGGCTCGGCGTCGCCGGCGCCGGGATCGCATCGACGCTGGCGTCGACGCTGATGGTGCTGGTGCTGGCGCCGGCGGTGTCGCTGGTCGACACGCCCGCAGATCCCGATCGACGGCGCCTCGATCGCGCGCTGGTGCGCACGATCCTGCGGCTCGGCGTGCCCAACGGCCTGCAGGTCGTTGCCGAGGTCGGCGTCTTCGCCACCGTCGGCGTGCTCGCCGGGCGCATCGGCGCCACCTCGGCGGCGGCGCACCTCGTCGCCATCACGCTGGCCAGCTTCACCTTTTGCGTCACGCTCGGCATCGGCGCGGCGACGAGCGTGCGCGTCGGCGTGCACGTCGGCGCCGGCGACTCGGCGGGCGCGCGCCACGCCGGGCTCGTCGGGCTGGGCGCGTCGGCGACGTTCATGGTGGCGAGCGCGCTCTCGTTCTTCGCGTTCGCGCCCGAGCTGGCGGCGCTGCTCACCGACGACCGGAGCGTGCTCGCGGTGGCCGTGCCGCTCCTGCGCGTCGCGGCGATTTTCCAGCTCTCCGACGGGCTGCAGGCGACGGCGGCGGGCGCGCTGCGCGGCGCCGGCGATCCGCACGCGCCGCTCTACGCGAACCTCGTCGGACACTGGGTCATCGGGCTGCCCGTCGCCGTCGCGCTCGGCTTCTATGCGCATCGCGGCGCGACCGGGCTCTGGTGGGGCCTGTCGCTCGGCTTGACGGCGGTCGCCATCGGCCTGATCGCGCGCTTTTTGTGGCTGTCCTCGCGGCCGATTCGCCGTGTCTAGGCGCTTATAAGACGTGATAGCGTTCGGCGCGGTGGACTTCGAGCCACGCGGACATTAAAGGATCGGACATGGCGAATTCTTTTGGGACGCAAGCCTCGCTCTCCGTCGGCAGCGAGAAGTTCACCTATCATCGGCTCGCGGCGCTCGAGGGCGGCGAGCGGCTGCCGTTCTCGCTCAAGGTGCTGCTCGAGAACCTGTTGCGCCACGAGGACGGCCGCACCGTCCGGCGCGAGGACGTCGAGGCGCTCGTCAAGTGGGATCCCAAGGCCGAGCCCGATCGCGAGATCGCGTTCCGCCCCGCGCGCGTGCTCTTGCAGGACTTCACCGGCGTGCCGGTGATCGTCGATCTCGCCGCCATGCGCGACGCCATCACGCGCCTCGGCGGCAAGGCCGAGCGCATCAACCCGCTGGTGCCGCTCGATCTCGTGGTCGATCACTCGGTGCAGGTCGACTCCTACGCGTCGCAGCAGAGCTACGGCATCAACGTCATGCTCGAGTACGAGCGCAACATGGAGCGCTATGCGCTCTTGCGTTGGGGGCAGCAGGCGTTCCGCCGCTTCCGCGTGGTGCCGCCGGGCATGGGCATCTGCCATCAGGTCAACCTCGAGTATCTGGCGCAGGTCGCGTTTCGTGGCGAAGGCGGCATGGTCTATCCCGACACGCTCGTCGGCACCGACTCGCACACGACCATGGTCAACTCGCTCGGCGTGCTCGGTTGGGGCGTGGGCGGCATCGAGGCCGAGGCGGCGATGCTCGGGCAGCCGGTGTCGATGCTGATCCCGCAGGTCGTCGGCTTCAGGCTGCACGGCGCGCTGCGCGAAGGCGCGACCGCGACCGACGTGGTGTTGACCGTGACGCAGATGCTGCGCAAAAAAGGCGTCGTCGGAAAGTTCGTCGAGTACTACGGGCCCGGCATCGCGGCGCTCGCGCTGCCCGATCGCGCGACCATCGCGAACATGGCGCCCGAGTATGGCGCGACGATGGGCTTCTTCCCCGTCGATCAAGTGACGCTCGATTACCTGACGTTCTCGGGGCGGCCCAAGGAGCAGGTCGCGCTCGTCGAGGCGTACTGCAAGGAGCAGGGGCTGTTCCACTCGGCGGCGGCGGCCGAGCCGAACTTCTCGGACACGCTCGAGCTCGATCTCGGCACCGTCGAGCCTTCGCTGGCGGGGCCGAAGCGGCCGCAGGATCGCGTGCCCTTGTCGAAGGTGAAGTCGGTCGCCGACAAGGCGGTCGGCGAAATGTGCGAGCAGGGGCCGGACCTCGAGGCGCGCAAGAAGAAGACCGTGCACGTCGAGGCCGACGGCGCCAGCTTCGAGCTCGGGCACGGCGCGGTCGTGATCGCGGCGATCACGTCGTGCACCAACACGTCGAACCCGGCGGTGATGCTGGGCGCGGGCTTGCTGGCGAAGAACGCGGTCGCAAAGGGGCTGACGTCGGTCAAGCCGTGGGTCAAGACGTCGCTGGCGCCGGGATCGCGCGTGGTGACCGAGTATCTGAAGGAAGCGGGCGTCTTGCCGTCGCTGGAGAAGCTCGGCTTTGCGCTCGTCGGCTACGGCTGCACGACCTGCATCGGCAACTCGGGGCCGCTGCCGGAGCCGATCGCCGAGGCGGTGACGTCGGGCGATCTGGTCGTCGCGGCGGTGCTCTCGGGCAATCGCAACTTCGAAGGGCGCATCAACGCGCTCGTGCGCATGAACTTCCTCGCGTCGCCGATGCTCGTCGTTGCCTATGCGCTCGCCGGCAGCGTCGACGTCGACCTGCAGAACGACGCGCTCGGGCACGACAAGGACGGCAAGGCG
>DASXOU010000258.1:0-2548 GCA_036494045.1 Polyangia bacterium
GTCGGTCTCGGCGACGCGCCCCGGGAAGTGGCCGGCGGCGAGCACCTCGCCACGGTCGTCGACGATTTCGAGGATGTCGAAGTTGAGCGCGCGCATGGCGCCCTTGGCGCGCTCCTGCGTCGCCCGCACCACGTCGTCGTCGAGCTGGCGCGCCTTGGCCAACTGCACCAGCACCGGCGCGATCAGGCGATCGTCGGGGTTGGCGACGCGGTCGGTGGCGGCCTCGACGTCGCCGCCGAGGCGATGGAACTCGTCGGACACGCCCTTCTCGGCGCGATCGAGCGATTCGGTGAATTCGACGCGATAGCGCTCGGCCACGACCACGCGCGCGGCGGCCGTGAGGGCGGCGATGGGCAGAAGCGCCACCGCGGCGAACGCGACGGTCAGCTTCGTCTGCAGGCGCACGGCGAGAATGATGATACTACGCGCGCGCCTGTCAAAAGCTGCCGACGAGGGAAGACTTGACGTCGGTGTCGACGGGCAGGACGCCGTCGGGGGGCTCGGTGTCGAGCGTGATGGTGACGCTGAACTTGACCGACAGGTGCTTGGTGACGATCAGCGACAGCGACGAGTCGCCGAGCATGCGCACGTCGTGGAAGTCGTCGAAACGCGGCTGCGCGTAGACCGTGTGGGCGATGAGGACATGCTTGGCGGTGACCGCGACGACGGCGTAGGTCGAGAGCCGATGGTCGAGCGTGGCGGCGCCGGAGTCGGCGAACATGCCGAGGGCGAGCCGCTCGTACTCGAGCATGTAGGCGGCGGCGACGGCGAAGGTGACGCGCTTGCCTTCGACGATCCGCAGGCGCACGCCGGCGCCGGTGACGGCGCGGACGGCGAGGCGGCGGAAGGCGTCGGCGTCGTGCTGCACGAACGCTTCGGCGGCGACGACGCGGGTGAGCCGGATGCGATAGCGCAGGTGCTCGAGGTCCTTCGAGACGGCCTCGACGCCGGCGGTGGTGCCGAGCTCGGCGTGGAGCGCGAGGTACACGAGCTGCGGATCGCGATGCCACTGCAGGTGCGCGCTGCCGCTGACGAGCGTCAGCGTGGTGTTGCCGGTGTGCCAATCGAGCGCGCCTTCGACGGCGCCGGAGAAGCCGGCGTGGGTCTGCTGATCGAGGAGCGGCTGCACGTTGAAGATCTGCGCGCGCGCGACGCTGCCGACGCACAGGAGCGCGGCGACGGCGACGGCGCGGACCATCCGATCGTTCTAAGCGCGCGCCCTTGCAGCGCGAGGTGTTCAGGGGCAGGCCGCAACGCGGCTGTCGGCGCGGCGTCGCCGTGCGGAGGGTAGGGACCCCGGCGGCTTTGCCGACGGGGCGGGAGGGCGCAGCCTTCCCGTGGGATCGACGCGCTAGCAGGCGACAAGCCTGCTAGTGCGAGAGCCAGTGGGCGTCGGCCCAGCCGGCGCGGCCGGCGCCGTCGACGGCGAGATCGCGCAGCTCGGGCGCGACGTAGAGCCGCGCCGCGCGCACGTAGAGCGGCACGACGCGTGTGGCGTCGAGCTCGACGGCGGCGCCGGCCGCGCGTTGCAACGCGGCGCGCGCGGCCGCGGGATCGACGGCGGCGACGAGCGCGAGCGCGGCCAGCGTGGCGTCGGGCGCCGGCGGCGCGGCGCTGCCGAGGAGGAGCTCGTAGCGGCCCGCTTCGGCGCGCGCTTGATAGGTCGCCGCGTCGACGGCATCGACGCTGAGCTCGACGCCGGCGCGCGCCAGATCGGCGAGGATGCGCTCGGCGACGTCGCGATCGTCGAAGCGCGAGGCATCGAGCAGGAGCGCCAGCTTGGGCCGGTTCGCGCCCCAGCGGCGCTCGGCCTCGCTCTTGGCGCGCGCCGGATCGTAGACGCCTTTGACGACGCTGGCCGGCTCGCGCACGGTGAGCCGGCGCAGCCGCTCGCGGTTGATGGCGAGCGCGAGGACGCGGCGCACCACGTCGGCGTCGGCGATGCGGCCGACCGCGACGAAGCCGGTGAGCGACTGCGGACCGTCGACGATGACGGCGGCGCGGCGCGGGCCGGTGGCGTCGAGCGCGGCGAGCGTGTGGCGCGCCGCCTGGATCGAGCCGACCTCGTAGCTGCCGGCCTCGTCGCTGCGCGCGGCGAAGGCGCGCAACGCGAGCGAGTTGAGATAGGCGCGGCCGGCAAAGCAGCCGGCGTTGGCCGAGAGGCGCACGCCGGCGGCGTCGCTGCCGTCGACGACGAAGGGGCCGGAGCCAATCGGCCGCTTGCCCGGCGCGGCGCCGGCGGGTGTGACCGCGGCGGCCGGCGTGGCCAGGAGAAGCGCCAGCTCCGGCGTCGGACGCCACAGCTCGAGCTCGACCGTCTCGGCGCCGACCGCGCGCGCCGACTTCACGGGCGCCAGCGGCCAGCCGGCGGGATCGTGCAGCGCGCGCGCGATCGAGGCCGCCACGTCGCGCGCGCCGAGGGCCGTGCCGTCGGAGAAGCGAACCTCGGGGCGCAAGGTCAGCCGCGCGCGCACGGCGCCGGCAGGATTCTCGAGCGCCAGCGCCAATGAAGGCCTTGGCGTGCCGTCGGCGCCGACGACGAACGGCG
>DASXOU010000259.1:0-1677 GCA_036494045.1 Polyangia bacterium
TCGGCGTGAATCTCCATCGCGCGCAACGAAGCCGCGGTGTCGGTCGTGAAGTAGGGGTTGCCGGTGCCGGCGGCGAAGATGACCACGCGCCCCTTCTCGAGGTGGCGCATGGCGCGGCGGCGGATGTAGGGCTCGGCCAGCTCCTGCATCGCGATGGCCGAGAGCACGCGCGTGGTCACGTTGGTGCGCTCGAGCGCGTCTTGCAGCGCCAGCGCGTTCATCACCGTCGCCAGCATGCCCATGTAGTCGGCGCTGGCGCGATCCATTCCGTGCGCGGAGGCGGCGATGCCGCGGAAGATGTTGCCGCCGCCGATGACGATTGCGACCTCGACGCCGAGCGCGCGCACCTCGGCGATCTCGGAGGCGATGCGCTCGAGCGTGGCGGGATCGATGCCGGCGCCGGTCTCACCCATGAGGGCTTCGCCGGAGAGCTTGAGGAGGATACGCTTGAAGCGGGGGGCGGGCTCTCCCATGGAGAAGGGAGAGTAGGGGATCGCCGACGCGGAGTCTAGCGCCGGCTACTTACAGTGCCGCTCGACGGCGTTCCCGGCCCAATAGACGTAGCTGGCGTCGAGCGCCATCGAGCCGATCGCCTCGACCTTCGGCGCCAGCTGGATGTGGCTCGAACCGTCCTTGCCGATCTCCTCGACGCTGTCGAAGAAGTGCTCGCCGTACTCGTTCGATGCGTCGACCTGCGCGCCGAAGTAGAGTCGCGTGTCGTCGCTCGTGAGTTGGGTGATGGCGAGCCCGACGGTGACGAGGAGCGTCGGCGTCGCGTTCGCCGTGGCCGGCGCCGAGAAGAGGCGACCGGCGCCGTCGCCGTAGTAGACGTTGTTCGCGTCGGCGGCGAGCTCTTGCGCGCCGGCGGCGTCTTGCACGATGACGACTTCGGGGCCGCCCGTCGTCGTCACGCGGATGATGTGGCCGTCGCCGGCAAAGTAGACGTTGCTGCCGGCGACCGCGATGCCGTGCGTGTACTGATGCGCGGCCGAGATCGTGCTGTCGCTGCCGTCGCTCTTGTCGATGCGATGGACGGCGCCGTCGCTGTAGCCGAAGCCGTAGAATCCTGCGTCGTCCTGCGCGAACTGACCGAAGCCGACGCCCGCACATTGGCCGACCTCGACGAACGTCATCATCGTCGCGTCGTAGCGCTCGAGACAGCCGACGTCGATGGCCCACAGCCCGTTCTTGTCGGTGAACATGCGGCCGCGCGTGTTGCCACCGTCGACGATGCCGTGCGGCTGTTCGGCGCCCGTCGTGAACATCGCTTTGTCGACGGCGAAGGCGCTGTCGGGGCCGAGCTTGCCGGTCCAGCGCTCGTAGTAGACGTTGGTGTCGTCGACGGCCACGCCACCGCCGCCGCCGGTGTGCGTACTCTCGACGCCCGTCGACGTGCAGGCGCTGCCGCCGCCGCCCATGTCGCCGCCGCCACCCATGTCACCACCGCCACCGCCGGCTCCGCCCGTGCCGCCGCCGCCGGATCCACCGCCGCCCGGCATCGGCATGCCGCCGTCGCTGCCGCCGGTCGCGCCGCCGCCGCTCGCGCCCCCGCCGCCGCCCCCGCTCGTCGGTGGCACCGACGTCGGCGTGACGATCGTCGAGCCGTTGCCTCCACATCCTGCGACGACAAACACGAACGCAAAAGTGTACCGACGCATGCAGGTCCTCCCGCACACG